>DFBF01000073.1:0-4164 GCA_002367285.1 Rhodobacteraceae bacterium UBA3087
CCCCCACGCGGGGGGCGACATCTGCGAGATCAGGCTATCCGCGTTCGGATCCTGGTTTCAATCCACGCCCCCACGCGGGGGGCGACATGCTCTGCGCGACGTCCGGGTCGAAGGTCACGAGTTTCAATCCACGCCCCCACGCGGGGGGCGACGCTCTCACGCTAACATGTTGAGATAGCATTGAAAACCATTTGAACTTTGCGATCCCTCCGTTTGACGTCTCCGATTTTGACAAGGGGCAATCCCCACATTACCTATTCTCAACAAACTCAGGCGCTTGCGGAACTTGCGAACCTCACGGGCATTTCATGAGTGCTTGGGGTTCGCAACAAGTCAGAAAATGAGCGGCCCCTCAAAATCAACCGCCGGTTTCGCTCCTACATGTTCGACACGCCGGTGCCAGTTACTTCCCAGCATGTAGAACCTGAGGCTGTCCGTCTTCGAGTCGATCAAATCGCACAAGCGGGCGCGCAAGGCGATCCATTGAGCCTGATCAATGTCACACTCGAATACAGAATACTGAACCCGCTGGCCGAAATCCAGACAGGCTTTCGCAACCTGTCTCAGGCGGCGGCGGCCCTCGCGGCTGTCGGTTCGAATGTCATAGGTGACGAGAACAAGCATGTCTATCTCCAGAAATAGGCCGGATAGCCGTCGAGATCACCCCGCAGATACCGGGCCAGCAACTGCGCCTGCAACAGAGGCATCAGCCCAAGCGGCACGGATTCATCAAAGAAGGCGTGGCGCAGCGGCACCCGCTTGCGCTCCTGCCAGGCCTTGAGAACGATGGTGCGGGCATCATCGGTCAGGAAAACGCCCCCGGTTTCCTCGCGGCGAAAACCGGACGTCTGGATCTGGCGGCGGTTGATCAGGCTCAGGCAAAGCCGGTCCGCCACTGGGGCGCGGAACTCTTCCATCAGGTCAAGCGCCAGGCTCATCCTGCCGGGCCGGTCGCGGTGCAGAAACCCCATTTGCGGATCCAGCCCGTGGGTTTCGGCAGCGGCCCGGCAATCCTGGGCAAGCAGCACATAGAGGAAAGACAGGATGGCGTTGACGCCGTCGCGCGGCGGGCGGCGCGAGCGCCCGGAGAAGGCAAATTCCGGGTCACCGTTGCGAATGAGGTTAGAAAAAGCGGAAAAATAGGCATTTGCAGCATCGCCCTCCAGCCCGCGTAAAACATCCATATCCGGTGACGAAAGTGCCAATCGCGCATTGTCAGAAAGGCGGCGGGCGGTTTCATCCAGCCGCGAGCGGTCAGCGTCTGCCATCCCCGACCCATGATCGCGCAGGCTGCGGCGGATCACCCCACGTTGATTGGCAACCTTGGCGGCGACAATGGCCTGTGCAACCGGCAGGGCGGTGGGTTCATCCGCCGTGTGCCGGTGCTGGGCACGACGCAACAATACATTGCCGCTTTGCGGCCCTTCGACCCGGGCCAGAAAACGGCCATAGGGGTTGAGGAAGGCGATCGAGATACCGCCCTCCGCGCAGAACGACATCAGGCGGGGTGACATTCCGACATGACCGAAACAGACGATCTGGCCCAGCAGATGCGCCGGGGCGCGACCGCGCTCGCCCCCGTCGATCTTGACCACCACGTTCTGCCCGTCCTTGTGCAGCCAGGAATCTTCAGAGGTCACATAGAGCGTGTTCAACAGTTTCTTCATTCCGGCACCCCGGTTGATGTCACCATGCGGGCCAGCCATCGCGGCACATCCCGATTGTTTGTTAGCTGGACGGGGCGGCAAAGCTCCCTGAGCGAGCAGGCGTCGCAGCGGCGCGGGTCATATTTAGGGGCTGGCAAGTGGCCCGACTCGAGCACCGCGCGGGCGTCAGTTATTGCCTGTTCCATCAGGGCACGCAGATCCGCATCGAACGCAATGATCTTGCGCCGACGGTTCTGCCCGTAAAACAGCGCACCCTCGGGGATTTTGCAGGCGAACATCTCTTCCAGACAAAAGGCTTGGGCACAAAGTTGCACCTCATCCGCGCGATGGGATTTGGGGCGGCCACGCTTGTATTCGACCGGGCGCGGTTGTGGTGGGTGGCCGTGCAACTCCACCACGTCCGCCACCCCGTGCAGGCCCAGCCGGACCGAGGAAACCTGAACGGCGCGCAAGGTTTTCAGCACGCCGCGCCGCTCAGCGCCACCCGCGTCGGCGCGTTCGTGAAGCACGCGGCCTTCGGCGGTCAACCGGTTCTCGGCCCACAGCCGCTCCACATGGATCAGCGCAAACTGACGCGGGCAAAACAGCCAGTGTTGCAACGCCGAGATCGGCAGGCTGTGCTCACCAGGGCTCAATAATTTTGATCCCGGCGGGCAGGTCGGTGTCATCGACGTCGATCCGGTAGTCGGAAAAGGCGCGGGCGGGTGGCCAGTTGTGGATGCGCTTGTCACCCACGGGCAGGCATTCACCGTCATCGCATCGTTTCACGCTGATCCGGTCGAACAGCTTGTGCGCCTGCGCATTGCCAAGCGCGCTGTCATGGCGAAAGGTGATCAGGCGGCGCCCGGCCATCAGCCCGCGCGCGGCAGAGCGGTCAAGGTCGAACATGTCGCGCAGCGCCTGCCAGAGCAGGGTCAGGTCGTCCTCGGAAAAACCGGTCTTTTGCGCCAGTTTGGCGTTGATGAAGCCGTGCGCGCGATACAAACCATAAGGCACGATATGCTTGCGCCCCATGGTGCGGTTTTCCGTGCGAGCATCATCGTCGCCCTCGCTCTGCTTTTTCTTTTCTGCCTCGTTCGTCGCGGCCATTCGCGTGATGGTGATTTCCATTGGCATGATCGCTTCTTCTGAACGAGAAAACGAAAGCTGAACAGGGCCGCGCACTTGCCCACAGTTGATGCCAGTGCTCATTACAGCTCCGAAAGTGCGAATATCAAAGAAATTTGCGCACATCCAGGTGCGGAGCTTGTCGGCCTCCTCATCACTCTGAGGAGATAGTTTTTTCGCGCTTTCCGTTTTCTTGTCATCGTTGCGGATGACCTTATAGGCCCTGCGGTGCTGATCATTGAGGATGGCCCCCTCGCTCACATATATATCGTGGCCGCTTTCTCCCGCTTTCGCCTCCGCAACATAGTTTCTGACCTTGCGTTTCAGGCAGACATCCGACACCAGCCCCTGATTGGTTTCCGGGTCCATGCGAGGCAGATTTCCGGCATCCGGGTCGCCGTTCGGATTGCCGTTTTCCACGTCAAAGAAAAAGACGAAATCATAGCGGTTGTTTACAGTGGTCATTGGTCGGCACTCCCGGTTTCGATTACGTCGTCCTGGGGTGCATCGCCACCCTCAGTGTTATTTTTGGTCCAGCGCTGGTGATAATATCCGGCCACGAACCGGCCCTGATCCTCGAGGTTCAGCGAGCGCGGCAGATCAGCATCCAGCCCGCCCCAGATGTCGCCCATTTCCCGGTCCAGCCAATGCGCCAGACCGCCCTTGTCGCCCTTGCGCATCAATGACAATGGTGCGTGGCGTTTTTGGTCAGTTGCGGGAAAATACGCGCCGGGGTCGCTGACGCGGCGGCAAAATAACGATCCTTGATGGTGGCGTTCAGACCGGGCAGTGCCGCCTGCTGGATACGCTCCAGCACGGCGAACAGCCGCCCCAGTCGGTAGGCCGGATTGGGGTTGTCACGATCCAGACTCATGGGAATTTCCTCTCGGTTTGTGTTTCGGTTGATGACCGCGCGGCAGATCGCGGCGCGCCGTCCGTTGATGTCGCCGTCGGCCCGCATACGGTTGATGACGCCCGATAACAGGGTGCGCGGATAGGGCGCGCCGGTCAGCACCGCGCGCATCAGATCGCCGCCAAGACGCGGCGGGATGTTCTCGGCCTTGTGCTGCAAAGCGGTCTCATAAAGCAGCGACCAGGCGGCGGGTGTGGTTTTCCAGGGCGAAGGTTCCAGCGCCAGATCCTCCCAGAACCGGGTGATGTGGCGGGCGAAATCGCCAAAAGTGCCGGACTGCCAGAACCGTACCGAAAGCCGCGCCGCGTTGGGTGCAAGGCCAAGGAAATATACCTTCGTATCCGGGTTGAGTTCCGGGGCTTGCGCCGCGCGCCCCTTTGCCACCGCCTCCAGCGCCGCTTTCAGCTTGTTGCTCTCGGCATCATCGTCCGGGG
Organism: Rhodobacteraceae bacterium UBA3087; assembly: GCA_002367285.1. GTDB lineage: Bacteria > Pseudomonadota > Alphaproteobacteria > Rhodobacterales > Rhodobacteraceae > Aliiroseovarius_A. The sequence continues at coordinate 4,122 of DFBF01000073.1, forward strand.
GGTTGAAGCCGTCGAACACCATCTGCTCAATGCTCTGCGCCAC
>DFBF01000073.1:4246-5649 GCA_002367285.1 Rhodobacteraceae bacterium UBA3087
CCCTGATGCTTGCCAAAGGATTCGTAGGCGGCGCTGTTGAAGGCAACTAGCGACGCGCCTGAACTTTGCGCGCCCATAACCCCCTTGATTGAAGGATGCAGTCGGGCCACCGGCGCATTTTTGCCGGTAATGAGACACAACGCATTATCTGTCTCGCTTGCCACGCCGCTTAATAAACCCATTGCAACAGGGCGGTCGTGGATGAATTGCGTTGCACCCCCCGCACCGGTGTCACCGTCGAGACGGAACACCACGTTTTCGTCCAGAACCTCGGTTGGAAAACCTCGCGCGGCAAACTCATCCGGCAGCCAACTCTCAAGAAAAAGTCGCAGAGCCACAAGGCCGGGATCGTTGGAACCCGCCAGAAGATCGGCGTGGCTTTTCCTGAAAGCCTCGTGCTCTTGCGCCGTGCGTTTCTCCTGTCCCGGAATCGCGTGCCCATCCTCGTCAACACGCGGTTTTCCATTGTCATCCTTGAGAGAAGTGACACCCAGCGTATAGGCCGTCTTGTCCCATAACTCATTGGGTTTTATGCCCGCGGTACGTTTCACCGCCGCCGGCACAGACAAGATTTTGGGTCTCCACTTGTTGCCGTCCGCACTACCCTGCCGGCGAATGTCCAGTACATTCCCCGCCGCATCCAACACAACCTCGGCCCCGATTTTTTCGCTTGAATAGCCAAGTGGCGGGGCATCGCCCGCCTCTTTCATCCGCTCGTACAACGTGGCCAAGGCGGTCAGGATGGTCACTGCGCCATTCCTTCCTTACGCGCGCGCTCCAAGTCTAACATTCCATCGCGCATCTCGGCGCGAAAGAACTGTGGCGCGCGGTCCTCGCCATAGTCGATGTCATAGAGCATCCAGCCCAAATCACGGTCGCGCGCGCCATCGGGCAATTCACTTGCCGGAAAATCCTCGACCAGTTCGAAATGCGCCGGAAATTCGCGCACCCCCATGCAAGGACGGTGAAAGCACTGTCCCTTGATGGCGCGCCTGCGGAACATCTCCAGATGCTTGGCCGGGTTATCCTGTGCTTCCGCCCTTGGCGTCATCTCGAAATGCGCCTCGATTCCGTAGGCCACATCACGCAACGCTAGCATGGCGCGCTGCTGGCGATCCTCGTCCACCACCAGGTGCAACCCCTCCAGTGAATTCGCCTTCATAGCCTTCCTCACATTGCCTACCGGTATTTTAGAGCCGACCTCGTTGCGCCGTATTGTCTCAAAGCGCACCGGTTTGAGAACATGGATACGGTCAACCACCCAGCGTATCGCCGGTTTCCAGTGGATCGCCTCAAGAATGCCGCGCGCCGCCGATGGGGTGATGACGTCATAGCTGACCCGCTCGACCTTCATTTCCGGGCGAGTGAAACAGGCGTGATCGCCCCAGATGTGCAGTTTTATG
>DFBF01000231.1:0-9195 GCA_002367285.1 Rhodobacteraceae bacterium UBA3087
ATCCCGCGCCCAGCCCCCCCGTATGCAAACGCCCCCAGGGAGGAACCATTGGGTGGGGGGGGGGCTGCTGGGAATTGCGCTGGCCAATGGAAACCTTTCCGCAGCTCTATTCCTCAAGCAGGGCGTCCACATCCAACCCTTGCTCTCGCAACTGGTTGTTGATGTCCATGCGCCCGTCGAAAATAAACAGAACAAAAACCGTGTCCCTTCGCACGGTGTAGTAGATGTTGTAACGTTTCTGAAAGATCAGGCGGCGGATACCTCGATCTTCATGGTAAACATGGCCCAACAGCGGATTGGTCTGCAGATTATCGACGATGAAACGGTCGATCTCGTACTGGAACTGGTCCGCGTGGTCCTGTGAATATTCGAGGTGATACAAGTAAATGGGCCACAGGCCGTCGCTCGCAGTCTTCGTGATGACGACCTTCATTCCGCGGGGCTAAGCCGTGCCTTGAAGCGGGCAATGCGATCCGCTGTCGTTGCATCGTTCATTTCCTCGACGCGCCCGACTTCGATATCCGCAAGCCCCTGGGCAAGGCCGCCTTCAATGCGCAACTGGGTCAACTCTTCCCAATCCTGAAGAGAGACCGTTATCGCCACCGGACGGCTTTTCTTGGTCACGATCACGGGCTCGCGCTGCACTGTGTCCAGGTAGCGCCCGAACTCTTTGCTCGCGACGGATGCGGTCATGGTTTTCATGAGTGTGGGCCTTATATTAAGCGTATGACTTCCACATTATCCGGAAAATCCGGAGAAAGCAAAGATTCTGCGCGAAGCGGTTGTGCCCCCTCACCATGTCCTGCACCTTTGCGAAATGCAGCTGTAGATTAAACTGAATGCGTCAGTATGGCTTCCGCCTGCTGTAGAACTGTTTGTATTGCTTCATCCTGCAGATCAGGTGGGTATCCATGACGCCTCAGAATTCTTTTGACCAGTACCCGCATTCGCGCTCTTGCACTCTCACGGCGCGACCAATCGACGGAGCTGTTTGCTTTCAAGCCCTCGAGGAGTTCGTGCGCGATGATCTTGAGAGAGTCGTTGCCCATTACATCAACTGCGTTTTCGTTCTGAGCAAGTGCGTCGTAAAAAGCTATCTCGTCAGTTGATAATCCCTCTTCTTCGCCCCGGTTTCTGGCGTCACGAATGTCTTTTGCGAGGTTGACCAACTCCTGCAAAACTTCGACCGTACTGATTGCGTTCGTGTGATATCGGGCCACAGCTTCTGCCAGCCGGTCCGAGAACTGTTTGCTTTCAACGATGTTCGATTTGCTTCGCGATGAGATTTCATCATTCAGCAATTTTTTCAGGGCTTCCAGGGCGAGGTTTTTTGTGTCTATCTGCTGAATTTCCGCAAGAAATTCGTCTGATAAGATGGAAATATCAGGCGATTTCAACCCCGCAGCCGAAAGAATATCGACGATCTCGGTCGAGACCACTGATCTGTCAATGATTTGCTGAACCGCCAGCATCTTGTCTGCGGCCGAGCTTCCGGCAGCCTGGGAAGACTTCACCAACGCGGCACGAATAGTTTGAAAAAAGCCGACTTCGACCCTGATTTCGCGCGCCTCGTCACTGGCCGCCGCGAGCGCGAAGGCCTTGGACAGCGCCAGAACGGCATCCGGATATCGACGGTGCGATTTCTTTTTGGCCTCGTCTGATGTTTCTCGCTCTGAGGCTTCGTGTTGTCGTGACAGTATCCAGTCCAGTGCGCCCGCCATTACTGCCAGTCGTTCCTTCGGAGATCCAGTCAGGCCACTGCTGTAATCAAATCGGTGGAACATGTCTTGAACGATGCCAAATCGCTTGAGCATTTCGGCAACGGCCTCGGCTTCATCGATACCGGCCTGCCTTTGATCATTCGCCGAATACTGGCCCAGCGCGTTTTTCAGGTTCTGGGCAATGCCGATGTAATCCACAACAAGCCCTGCCGGTTTGTCATGGAACACCCGGTTCACGCGGGCAATCGCCTGCATCAGCCCGTGCCCCTTCATCGGCTTATCAACATACATCGTATGCATCGACGGCGCATCAAACCCTGTGAGCCACATGTCTCGCACGATCACCAGCTTCAGCGGGTCATTTGGATCTTTGACGCGTTTTGCCAGCAGGTCACGGCGGGCCTTGTTGCCGACATGTGCCTGCCAGTCCTGCGGATCGGATGCAGAACCGGTCATAACGATTTTGACAGCACCCTCCTTGTCATCGTCAGAGTGCCATTCCGGGCGCAGTGCGATGATCTTGTTGTAGAGCGCCACGCATATCCGGCGGCTCATGCAGACGATCATGGCCTTGCCATTCATGGCTTCCACACGGCTTTCAAAATGCTGCACCAGATCATCCGCAACCATTTTCAGCCGTTTTTCAGCCCCCACCAATGCCTCAACCGTGGACCACTTCTGTTTGAGCTTCTCCTGTTCACTCAAAGCCTCGTCTTCAGTCAACGCCTCTATTTCGGCGTCGATCCGGGGTTTTTCATCCTCGGGCAGTTCTATCCGCGCAAGGCGGCTTTCGTAATAGATCGGCACGGTTGCGCCGTCCTCAACCGCCTGGGTGATATCATACACATCGATGTAATCGCCAAACACAGCCGGGGTGTTCACATCGTCCTTTTCGATCGGCGTCCCGGTGAAGCCAATGAAAGAGGCATTTGGCAGCGCATCACGCAGATATTTGGCAAAACCGTAGGCTATCTCGCCGGTCTTGCGATCAATGCGCGCCTTGAAACCGTATTGGCTGCGGTGGGCCTCGTCAGCAATGACAACGACATTGCGCCGGTCCGTCATCTTCGCCTCCGAGAACTTCTGAATTGTGGTGAAGATCACCCCACCCGAAGTCCGGTTCAGCACGTTCTGCAGGTCCTCGCGGCTTTCGGCCTGCACCGGAGTCTGGCGGATCAGGTCGCGGCACATGGAAAAGGTCGCAAACAGCTGGTCGTCCAGATCGTTTCGATCCGTCAGGATCACAAGGGTCGGGTTTTCCAATTCGGGCCTGCGCACCAACTGCCCGGCAAAAAAGGCCATCAGCAGGCTTTTGCCCGACCCCTGCGTATGCCAGATCACCCCGGCTTTGCGATCCCCGGTGACAGAAGTTGCCCGGACAGTGCTCTCAACGGCTTTCAGCACCGCGTGGAACTGGTGATAGCCTGCGATGATTTTGATGATCCCGGCACCGCCGTCACCAAATACGGTGAAATCACGGATCAGTTGCAGAAATCGCCCTTTTTCAAATACGCCCTCAATCAGGGTTTCCATTTCCGGACTGCCCTTGGGGGCAACATCTTGCCCGTCCGTTGTGCGCCAGGGCATGAACCGTTCTTCATTGGCCGTGAGCGATCCGACCCGCGCCAGCATTCCGTCCGAGGTCACCAGCACGCCATTGGTGCGAAACAGCGAGGGGATCTGTGCCTTGTAGGTCTGCAACTGGTTATAGGCGCTGGTCAGCGTTGCGCTCTCAGAGCCAGGGTTCTTCAGCTCGATCACTGCCAGTGGCAGGCCGTTCACGAAAACCACCACATCTGGGCGGCGGTTATGGCCGCGTTCGATCACTGTCAGCTGATCAACAACCAGCCAGTCATTGGCATCGGGGGTGTCAAGATCCACCAGCCAGACCTTGTCGCCGCGAATGGTGCCGTCTTCGGCGTGAAACTCAACATCCACACCCTCAACGATGGCGCGATGCAGACGTCGGTTTTCCTCAACCAGCGAGGCGCTCTCGTCTCCGATGATCCGCTTGATCGCATCCTCGCGTGCCCCGGGCGGGATTTGCGGGTTGAGCCGCGCGACCGCAGCTTCCAAACGGCCGATCAGGATCACATCGCCGTATGAAGCCCGCTCAGGAGCCGTGCCATCCGGGCCAATTACAGCGTCGGGCAGGCGCGCATAGCCCAACTCCTGGAACTGCTCCAACAGGATGGCTTCAATGTCGGCTTCAGACAGGGTGGACATGAAATCCTCGTTTCAGAAATATGCAGTGCTGTTGTGGATCACTTGTTGGCCTCAAGATATGTTGTGGGTCAGCTTTGCGGCAATTGTGACCCACAAGCCGGGTTGCGGTACAAAAGTGATCCTCAAAACGCCGATCTCCCCTCGCAAATGTTCAGCAACTCCGGGAAAGCCAGAACCGCCGGTCGCCTGCCGCTGGCGGGTTGCAACTCGCGCAGCAATCCATTGTCGCGTACGAGGCGCAGAATACGCTTGGCGGTTGGGACCGGAATATCCGCCTGCGCCACGAAATCAGAGGCGCTGAAAATTGGGCGGCTAAAGAACCAGTCCAGCGCCCGGCCACTATATTGTGACCTTGTCGCCCCAACCATCCAGTCTTTGCGCGCATTATAAAGGGCATGGATTGCCAGTGCCTTGGACTGATTGGTTTGCGCCTGTTCAATAATCCCGCGCAGGAAAAACGCGCACCAGCCGGTCCAGTCGCCATCGCGGGACACCGCCAGCAGCCGGTCGTAATACTCGTCGCGGTTGCCTTCCAGATATTCCGACAGATAGAAATTCGGGCTCGACAACAGGCCCTTGGATTTCAGGAACAGCGGGATGATCAACCGTCCAAGCCGACCGTTGCCGTCCAGAAACGGGTGGATCGCCTCGAACTCGGCGTGGATCAGGGCCAGTTGCACCAGAACGTCAGGGGCCGGGGCGTGGATATATGCCTCCCACGTGGTCATTGCATCCGGCAAGGCCTCGGCAGAGCATGGGACAAAGCGCGCCTGTTCGATGGTGCAGCCTTCGGGACCGATCCAGTTGGGGATGCGGCGATATTCGCCCGGGGCCTTGTTGCGCCCGCGTACCCCCTGCATCAACCGTTCGTGCGTCAGCCGGATAAGACGTTGCGACAGCGGCAGATCCTCCAACAGGCGCGCGGCCTCGGCCAGTGCGGCGCGATAATTCAGAACCTCGCGAATATCGGCCTTTTTCGGGGTGCTTTCATCGTCAAGCATCCCTTCGGCCTCAAATTCCAGCACCTCGCCCAGCGTTGCCTGCGTGCCCTCGATCCGGCTGGACAAAACCGCCTCTTGCGAGGTCAGCGGTGACAACAGGACGTTGGGGTTGGGAATGCCGTGCAGCACGCCCTCGTACCGGGCGACGGCGGCATTGGCGGGACCGATCAGCGGCAAAAGTTGTGGCCAGTCCAGGTCAGGTGGAGGGAAAAGACCCTGATGATAGGCAACAGCCATCAAAGCACCGCCTCTGCGATCTGTTCCGCTTCGCGCATGCGGATTTCGCCGGACATGAGTTTGGGCAGCAGCAGGTCGCGGGTTTGGGCCAATGTTCCGCTTTCAAACAAATTCGCCCGCATCCGAGCATGAATGGGTCCAACCAAAGCTTCGAATTCTTCCAGCAGTTCGTTTGAGGCGATGTGAACCTTCAAACGCTTAAGGTCTTGCTTGGTGACATGACCCAATCCCGTTGTCTGCTTATTCCGCGCGATTTCGGCGAATTCAGGCTTCAGCCATTTGAGCATGGTGTAAAGGAAGGCAGGCGAGCGGGTGCCATTGCTGCGAACCGCAAAAATGTGCTGGTTTAACCAGGCATCGCCACCGGTCCAAATAAATGTGTCAATCGACGTATCAGGGTTCCCGGACCACGAGAACAGAAGTTCACCATCGCTGATCCGGTATTTATCGCCCAGCGCTGTATTGGTCCATTTGGTTTTCTGCGTCACACCAGCCTTGAGTTCAGCAATCTTGATGACGGGCAGAGCATCAGGCGCTTTGTCAAAATGCATATTCTTGTATGCAGCGCCATTGATCCATTCGGCCTGTTCGATCACGGATTCAGATTCCCACCCCTCCGGCACACCGTCATCATCCAGCCGGTCGGGGAAGAGGGACCAGATTTCGGGGGCGAGGTAGGGCGCATCTCTGGTTTGTTCGTTTTTCGTGGCTGTGCCACTCAGGGCCATTTTGGCACGGGTGGGGCCGAAATCGACGAACCAGTCGCGAAACAGCGCCCGCGCTTGTCGCTCCAACGTCCCGTTCATCCGTCGGTTCAGCTCGATCTTGTCGTCAAGGGCGGAGAGGACAGAGGCGATGGCGCGTTGTTCGGGGAGTGGGGGCAAGGAAATTGATAGGCTCAACTGATCGCGCAGACTGAGGTATGGTGCCATGTCTGTGGAATAGGCCCTGCCCGAGAGTTGCGTCCTGAACTCTGGTGATGATGACCAAACCTGCAAGAATCCTTGGTCGAGCGTAGTGGCGTCTTTCGATCGCCAGTAAGAAAGATGAGGCGAATAGACTGCGCCAATCTGGGGATCACGAATTACGCCCACTCTGCCAGTGGAATTGCCTTTGGTTGTAATGACAACATCGCCAGACTGGGCAACCTTTGCGCCGAAACCTACGATGTCTGTTTCCTTGAATCGCTCCGGCATGTTCTCGACGAAGCCGCTATCCTGAAGATAGGCCGATCGAAGGAAGATCGGGCCGGAACCGCCCAACTCGGCATTCTTCGCCCGGTATCCGTCGCCGATCTCAAGAAGGCCTGCGTCAATCAGTTGTCGGAAAACCCTTATCGCTCTCAAGGCTCAACCTCCGCCAACCGTTCCCGAATAACCCCGGTCAGCCGCTCACCCTTTGCAAACTGCCCCTCCAGTTCGGCCTGCAACGCTGCAAACCGCTCTACAAACGGCGTTCCGTCTTCCTCGGCGGCCTCAGCCCCCACATAGCGCCCCGGTGTCAGCACATATCCGTGGCTGGCGATCTCGTCCGTGGCAACGGATTTGCAGAAACCGGGGGTGTCCGCGTACCCGTCGCCTTCGCGCCACGCATGGTAGGTGTCGGCGATCCGGGCGATGTCGGCGTCCGAGAACTCGCGCCTTGTGCGGTCCACCATATGGCCCAGTTTGCGCGCATCAATGAACAGGGTTTCACCGCGCCGATCGCGCAGTTTTTTGTTGCGCGAAATGCCGTTTGATTTGTCACGCGCCAGAAACCACAGGCAGACCGGGATCTGGGTTGAATAGAACAACTGCCCCGGCAGGGCGATCATGCAGTCGATCACCTCTCCCTCGATCATCGCCTTGCGAATCTCGCCCTCGCCCGACTGGGTCGAGGACATGGAGCCATTGGCCAGCACCACACCCGCCGTGCCGGTGGGCGACAAATGATGCAGGATATGTTGCAACCAGCCAAAGTTGGCGTTGCCCTTGGGCGGGGGGCCGTATTTCCAGCGCACATCCTCGCGCAAGCGATCACCGCCCCAGTCCGAGATGTTGAACGGCGGGTTGGCCAGCACATAATCGGCGCGCAGGTCGGGCAGTTCGTCCTTGTGGAACGAGCCGTCGGAGTTCCACTTGATCTCGGCATCAATACCGCGCACCGCTAGGTTCATCCGGCACAGTCGCCATGTGGTGTGGTTGCTCTCCTGCCCGTAAATGGCGATGTCACCGACGCGTCCCTCGTGAGACTCAACAAAGCGTTCGGATTGCACGAACATGCCGCCCGAGCCGCAGCAGGGGTCATAGACGCGGCCCCGGTAGGGTTGCAGCATTTCGACCAGTGTTTTGACCACAGAGCGCGGGGTGTAGAATTCGCCACCGCGCTTGCCTTCGGACCCGGCGAACTGGCCAAGGAAGTACTCATAGACCCGGCCCAGCACATCACGCGCCTTGTCGTTGCCGAGTTTGATATTGGCGATCAGGTCGATCAGTTCACCCAGCATGATGGCGCTAAGGGCGGGGCGGGCGTATTCCTTGGGTAGAACGCCCTTGAGGGACGGGTTGACCTTTTCGATGGCCAGCATGGCATCGTCGATGATCTTGCCGATCGTGGGCTGTTTGGCGTTGGCCTGAAGGTACGACCAGCGCGCTTCCTTGGGCACCCAGAAGATATTTTCGGCAAGGTATTCGTCAGGGTCTTCGGCCCCTTCGGGGTATTCGTCCAGCAATTCGGCATGTTTGGCCTCAAAACTGTCCGAGATATGTTTCAGAAAGATCAGGCCCAGCGCGACGTGTTTGTAATCTGACGGTTCCATGTTGCCGCGAAGTTTGTCAGCGGCTTTGAATAGCTCTGCCTCAAAGCCGAGCGGTGCGCCGTTGTTGGGTTTCGCCATGAAGTAGCTGCCTTGGTCTGATTGTTTTCCGGACCGTATTTCAGCGGGAAGCGGAAATCCAGTGGTCTGAGGCTGGAGCGTGGTAAGGATTACCGCGAATTCCACGGCCTAGCCTTCGGCATTGCCGCCGTCACCTCGACCTCCCGCAACATTCCGCCATCCTGCAACCCCTCCCGCACCCAACCCAGCGCCTGCCACCAATCGCCATAGGCTCGCCGTGCCCCTGCAATCTGCTCCGGGTGTGGTCGCCACGTCACCGGACAAGCCAGCACCTCAACCGTCCGCCACCGCCCACGATACTGGACCCGCTCGATACCAACGACCTCGGTCTTTGCCCGATCCCCATGCTGGTTGCGCCTGGTCTCGACAGGAACACAACGCGGCACCGCTCCCGGCATCCAGTCGGGCGTCAGTCCTGCACGCGCCAGTTCCGCCACCCGGATCGCCATGCGTTTGCCGCCCAGCGCGTCGGGCAATCCGGCCAAGGTTGCAGCGATGACCTCGGCGTCCTCATGGGTGTAACTGCCAATCTTGTACCGCCCACCGTCAACCTGGCAACCAAGCCGAGCGCGCTGAATGAGAACATATTCAAGGCTATAGCCGCTGGCTTCCTCAACGGTGTCGGTTGGCAGCGGTAGTTCCAGCTGCGCCTTTTCCACCCGAAACGCCCATTCCAGGATGGCCTGCACACCCAGTGCGCGTCTGTGTTTTCCACCACTGCGGGTGATGCGCCCGTGCACGGTCATAGCACACCCCGCATCCGCAGCTGTTGGGGTGTGACCAGCCCCTTCGCCAGCATCGCATCGCGCATGACATTGCCGACCATGTTGGCGGGCATAAATCGATCAGAATTCACCAGATCGGCATAGAACACCAACTGCTCGCTCAGACTCGATCTGAGGACTGCTGCACCCCGTTGCGCACCCTTGGTCTGCCGGGATGCCCGAGGGGACTCTGGAGGCTGCCTCAGGTGCTGGGCGGCCCGCTCCATTGCCCGGTCGAGCGCCTTGGGTCCGTCCGGCGGCGCAGGATGGTTGTGGCGCGTCTCCTCCGCCACCTCGAGGATCTGATCCGCTGTGAGGCCAAGATCATCTCGCCAGCGCTGGGCGTGTGTTTTGGCGGACGAGCCCTGCCA
>DFBF01000231.1:9243-9672 GCA_002367285.1 Rhodobacteraceae bacterium UBA3087
TCTCAGCAGCTTTCCAAAAAACTCATCTGAAAGGCCCTCGCGCGCTTGCGCGTCCTCCTCCTCCTCCTTTACTGGTTCCCTTAAAGGTTCCTTTACAAGGTTAGTGTCCAGAATCTGGACACGGCTCACCCCATTTTCTGGACACGGGTCGGTTGCTATTCTGGACACGGCCCCGTGTCCGGAATTAGGACACGGGGTTTCAGGCGATTTGTCGACCAAGACATTGGTTTCATTTGGTTTATCGGAAACGTCTCCGTGTCCAGATTCTGGACATGGGATTGTCGGGCCATTTGGCTCGGCTTCGGATCCTTCTGGCCCTGTTTCACCGGATGGTGCCGGGGTGAAGCCTTCCTCAAAGCCGAGGATGTATCGCGTGGACATCTGACGTCTGGTGATCGGATCAACCCGCCGAACGCGCCGCAAGAGCCC
>DFBF01000265.1:0-11116 GCA_002367285.1 Rhodobacteraceae bacterium UBA3087
ACCTGTGCCACCATACATCCAGTCATTACCGGCGCCACCCATCAGAATGTCATTACCGGCGCCCCCGTCCAGAGTGTCATCACCGTCTCCGCCATAGAGCATGTCACTGCCTGCGCCACCTGAAAGGGTGTCGTTGTCGGCGTTGCCGTGCAATTCATCGGCGCCGTCGTCACCGTACAGCCAGTCGTTGCCGCCAAGGCCGTGCCGCAGATCATCACCGTCATGGCCGTAGATGGCGTCGCGGTCTTCGGTGCCCACAAGTGTATCGTCGCCGTTGGTCCCGTCGATGTGTGCCGGATCATTATCGTTCAGCAGGCTAAGACCGATGAGCGGAAAAAAGAATGAAAATAAGGAGTTCCATTGGGGGGCAACGTCAATGAGATAACGTCTGCGGAGCTCTGCTCAGGATTGAGAGGCGCTGAAATTCGGGAGTGTGTCGCATCCGTCCCTTGGCTGGAAATACAGTTTTCCTCACAACGCCAGCGTGTCCAGAAACACGGGCAGGGCGCGGGCGGGAACCTGGGCTTCGCGCACCAGTTGGTCGAAATGGCGCGTGAAGGCCTGCACCCGGTCTGAATCACGAAAGGCGACGTAATTTGCGCCCAGATACAGCACCGCCAACAGCGGGCCGAACACGGTGATGGGGGACGAAAACAGCCGGTGCGCGTCGAACAGGTAAAGCCGCAGGGTCGGGTACAGCTGATCATGCAGCGCGCGCATATAGGCGATTTGTTCGTCGCGAATATCTTCGGGAAGACCGGTGTAATAGCCTGTTCCGGCAGCGAAACTTGTCATCTCGTGCAGGGGCAGGGCGATCTCATAATCCGAGTTCGAATTGCGCATGAAATCCAGCCGGTCCTTGGAGGCACCAATGGCCTGATCGGTCGTGCGCCCCAGATGCGGCGTGTATTCCCATTCCAGCATGGCGCGGGTTTTCAGCATGTCGGGCAGGGTCGCGGGCACATGGCGGATCTTGTAGCCCGCCGCCTCGTGATGCCAGGCGAAGATCTGTTCATCGACCAGCGCGCGTTCGGCGTCCGTCACGCTGAGCGAGGTTGCCAGCAGATCGGCCGCGCTTTCGGGCCGGTCCGACAGGCCCAGAAGCCAGTCGGCCGAGACCCCCAGATGGGCGGCACATTCCGCCACAAGCTGGGCGTTGGGCAGGCGGGCGCCCTGATCTTTCAGCAGCTGCGAAATGGTCGAACGATCCACCCCGGCGGCCCGCGCCAGCGCGCTTTGGGTGGTGTGTTTGTCGTCGATCGCCAAGGTCAGGCGGGTGCGAAACAGCTGTGCGCGGTCGCGTTTGTCGGTTTTATCCATCATCTGGTGACGAATAGCACAATTGCTGGAAAATGTTAACTGCTGACAGAATGCCCCCCGCGCCGCGCCCTTGGTAACAGGAGTGTGGCAGCAGCGGAGGCAGTATGGAAACGGCAAAAAGATCCTGGGTAAAGGCAGTTTTGTGGAACCTGATCGGGTTTGCATCCATGTGCATCGTCGGGTTGATCATGACGGGAAGTGTGGCCGTCGGCGGCGCGATGGCCCTGATCAACACCGCCCTGGGGTTCGCCTGTTACGTCGCCTATGAACGGGTCTGGGCGCGGATTGCCTGGGGCCGGGGCGAAAACAGCCATGGTTGAGCGGTCCATGAAAACCGAGTGGCCGACACTGGCGGCCCTAGCCCTGACCTATGGCGCGTTTGCACTGGCGACGGTCTGGTTGGCGCAGGGGTCCGTGGCTCTGGCGATCATTTTGACCGGGCTGGCGGCGGCGTTGCAATCGTCGCTGAGCCACGAGATGCTGCACGGCCATCCGACGCCGTATGTTTGGGTGAACGGGGCGCTGGTGTTTCCGGCCCTGTCGCTGTGCATCCCGTATATGCGGTTTCGCGACACGCATTTGGCGCATCATGATGACGACCGGCTGACCGACCCCTATGATGACCCAGAAACGAACTTTATGGACCCATTGGTCTGGGCTGGTTTGTCCGTCTCAACGCGCCGGTTGATGCGGGCGAACAACACGCTGTTGGGGCGTATGCTGCTGGGGCCGATGATTGCGCAGGTTCTGTTCATGCGGGCCGATGGGCGGGCGATCCTGCACGGTGATATGCGCGTTCTGGCGGGCTGGCTGTTGCATGTGCCTGCCGTTCTGGCCGTTGTCTGGTGGGCGCACCATGTTGGGGAAATGGCCTGGTGGGGCTATGTCCTTGCGGCCTATCTGGCGCTGTCGATCCTGAAAATCCGCACCTTTCTGGAGCACCGCGCCCATGACGTGGCCCAGGGCCGTACCGTGGTGATCGAAGATCGCGGCCCGCTGTCTTTTCTGTTTCTGAACAACAACTTTCATATCGTGCATCATTCCCATCCCGGGGTGCAGTGGTGGCAAATGCCGCGCCTGTATTTCGCTGATCGCGATGGCTATCTGGCGCTGAATGATGGCTATGTCTATCGCTCGTATGGCGATGTGTTCCGCCGCTATTTCCTGCGCGCGAAAGACCCGGTTCCCCATCCGCTCTGGTCAGGCGACCGCTAACGTGGCATGAGGCCGGGATGCAAGCCTGGATCCCAATCACACTTGCCGCAGCGTTTTCACAAAACCTGCGCTTCATGCTGCAAAAGCGGCTGAAGGACACAAAGCTGTCCACCGCAGGCGCGACATTCGCGCGGTTCGCCTTTTCGGCGCCTCTGGTGGCGCTGGGTGTGTGTGCCTATTTGACCACGACGGGGCAGTCGGTGCCCGACCTGTCACCCCGGTTTTTCCTGTTCGCCTTTGCCGGGGGCATTGGCCAAATTCTGGCCACCATGTGCGTGGTCGCGCTGTTTTCCATGCGCAATTTTGCCGTCGGTATCACCTTCAAGAAAACCGAGGTGATCCAGACCGCGTTGATCGGGTTTGTGGTGCTGGGCGAGGGGCTGTCGCCCTCAAGTTCCATCGCCATTGCCATCGGTTTTGCCGGGCTGCTGTTGCTGTCCGACCCGCCCGGAGGCGGGCAGGGTTGGCGGCGGTTCTTCAACCGTGCGGCGGCCCTGGGGCTGGGCGCGGGGCTGTTGTTTGGCGTGTCCGCCATTGGCTATCGCGGTGCGACTATGATGCTGGGGCTGGACGATGTGGTGGCGCGCGCCGGGCTGACGCTGGCCATCGTGACGGCGTTTCAATCGGTGATCATGGCGGCCTGGATGCGCCTTCGAGAGCCGGGTGAAATCACCCGCGTCTTTGTCAACTGGCGCGTCGGCGCGTTGGTTGGCGTGACCTCGATGATCGGCAGTTTCTGCTGGTTCACCGCCTTTGCCTTGCAAAACGCGGCCATGGTCAAGGCGCTGGGGCAGGTTGAATTGGTGTTCAGCTTTCTGGCCACCATTTTCGTGTTCAAACAGACCGTCAGCGGGCGCGAATGGGCCGGCACCGCGCTGTTGGTCCTGTCGATTGTCGTGCTGATCTTGTGGCTCTAGGGCGGGAGTGCGCCCGCCCTGTTGCTTTAGTCCCCCAACATCCGGCTGACCATTTCCTGCGTGTCGCGTGACATGCCGGGGGTGCGGTTGATGCGTTCAAGCTCAGCGCACATCATGCCGCGCCGGTCCGCGTCATAGCGCTTCCAGGTTTCAAAGCCTGTGGTCATGCGCGCGGTGATCTGCGGGTTGACCGGGTCGAGTTTAATCAACCAGTCCGCCAACAGCGTATAACCCGCGCCAGACACCGCATGGAACCCGGCCGGGTTCATCATCAGGGCGCCAAACAGCGACCGGAACCGGTTCGGGTTCTTCCAGTTGAAGTCCTTGTGAGTGCTCAGCTTTTGCGCCGTTTCAACAGCGGTTTGCGGGCTGGCATGGCTGACCTGCATGGCGAACCATTTGTCGATCACCAGGTCATCCCCCTCGAATTCGGCATAGAATTTTGCCAAGGCGTCATCACCGTTTTCGGCGTCCAGAAGACAGCCCAACGCGCCCAGTTTCAGGGTCATATTGTCGGCCCGCGCATACAGCGCCTGTGCCGCCGCACCGCCGTCCAGACGGGTGGTCAGCGACAGCAATGCCAGACCAAGCGCGCGTTTGCCGGCCTGTTCGGCGCCGGGGTTGAATGGCGCGGTGACCTGCATGTCCGCCGACAGGCGGGGCACCAGATCTTGCAGGTGTTCCGCCGTGGCCTGGGCCAGGGTTTCACAGGCACGATGGATCGCCAGAGGGTCGGGTGTGATGCCCGCGTCATACAGTGTTTGCGCGATGTCATCCTGACCGGGTTGGCGCAGGGCCAGGGCGCGAAACGCGGGATCCAGGCTGTCGTCGCGCAGCATGGTCGCCAGCGCGTCCAGATAGGCCGTGTCGGGCGTGGTTCCGTGCGTGATCATGCCAATCAACACGTCCTTGGCCAGGGTGCGCCCGGCCTCCCATTTGTTGAACGGGTCGGTGTCGTGGGCCAACAGGAAGGCGCGTTCCTGGGCGGAACTTTTGCGCTGCACGATCACAGGGGCGGAAAAGTGGCGCAGGATGGACGGCACGGGCTTGGCCGATAGCCCGTCAAAGGTGAAACTTTGGCTCGCCTCGGTCATCTCCAGAACCGTGGTGGGCACCACTTCGTCACCGTTTGGATTGAGCAGCCCGACCGCGATGGGAATGACGCGCGGGTCTTTCTGGTCCTGCCCTGGTGTGGGCGGCGTATCCTGTTTGAAATGAAGCGTATAGCTGCCACCGTTAAAGTCATCCGTCACCGTCAGGCGCGGCGTGCCTGCCTGTGAATACCAGCGTTTAAACTGGCTCAGATCGCGCCCGGTGCTGTCTTCAAACACCTTGACCCAGTCCTGGATTGTCGCCGCCTCGCCATCGTGGCGGGCGAAATACAGTTCCAGCGCCTTGTCGTATTCTGCGTCGCCAACAAGGGTCTTTAACATGCCAATGATCTCGGCGCCCTTTTCATAGATGGTCGCGGTATAAAAGTTGTTGATTTCGACAAAGCTTTCGGGTTGCACCGGGTGGGCCAGCGGGCCGTTGTCTTCGCGGAACTGACGGCCGCGCAGGGACATGACGTCGTTGATCCGACACACCGCGCGCGACCGCATGTCGCCCGAAAACTGCTGGTCGCGAAAGACGGTCAGGCCTTCTTTCAACGACAGCTGAAACCAGTCGCGACAGGTGATGCGATTGCCGGTCCAGTTGTGGAAATACTCATGTGCGATGATGGCTTCGATACGTTCGAAATTTGCATCTGTGGAGGTCTCAGGCGAGGCCAGAACGCAAGATGTGTTGAAAATGTTCAAGCCCTTGTTTTCCATCGCCCCCATGTTGAAGTCCGACACCGCGACGATTTGGAAGATGTCCAGATCATATTCGCGCCCGTAGGTTTTTTCGTCCCAGGTCATGGATGCCTTCAGCGCCTCCATGCCAAAGGCGGTCTTGCCTTCGTCCGGGCCGGGGCGGGTCCAGAGCCTCAGCGCCACGTTCTTGCCCGACATAGTGGTAAAGCTGTCATCACGCGCCACCAGATCGCCGGCGACCAGCGCGAACAGATAGGCGGGCTTGGGCCAAGGGTCGGACCATTCGGCCCAGCCATCGCCCGTGCCCGTCGGGTTGCCGTTGGACAGCAAAACCGGATCGTCACCTTCGATGCGCACCGTAAAGGGCGCCATCACGTCGGGGCGGTCGGGGTAAAAGGTGATCTTGCGAAACCCCTCGGCCTCGCATTGGGTGCAATACATGCCGTTGGACATATACAGCCCTTCCAGCGCGGTGTTGGTTGAGGGCGAAATTTCGACCTCGGCCTGCCAGGTAAAGGCGTGGTCGGGCACATCTGCGGTCAGGCCACCCTCGACCAGGATGGGGGTGACCGGCGCGCCGTCAATGGTCGCGCTGATCAGGCGCAGGTTTTCACCATGCAGAAAGAAATCGCGCGAGGTGGCCGCCGGGTTGGGCACAAACCGGATGCGCGCCGTGACGCGGGTTGCCGTCGCGTGCAGTTTGAACGTCAGATGCACCTGTTCGATCAGCCAATTGGGCGGGGTGTAGTCGGCAAGAAAGATCGGTTGAGGCGTCGGTTCGGTCATGGCGGGCTCCTGAGTGCGTTGGGGGAAGGTTACAGGCGGGGGCCGGGCGCTTCAAGCAAGGCTGCGCGTGTTGGCGCAGCTGTGAAGCGGATTTGTCGCGTCAGTTAAAATTTCCTTAGGTGATGGCAAATGATTCTACGGTTGCAGTTTTGTTTCGGATCGGAAACTTTATGGGCCAAGCGGAAATTCTGTCGGAGGAAGACATGGTCAATCGGGTAAAGCGCAGTGGGTTGCAGGTGGCGGATACGCTGGCGGCGTTTGTGGAAACACGCGCCTTGCCGGGCACAGGCGTGGACGCGGACGCGTTCTGGGCCGGGTTTGCGGCGATCGTGAACGACCTGGGGCCAAAGAACCGCGCGCTGCTGGAACGGCGCGAGGAACTCCAACAGGCGATTGACAGCTGGCACATTGATCGGCGCGGTCAGGTCTTTGATGCCGATGCCTATCAGGCCTTTCTGCGTGAAATCGGGTATTTGGTGCCTGAGGGTGCGGATTTCGCCATCGACACCGTCAATGTGGATCCCGAGATTGCCATGATCCCCGGCCCGCAGCTGGTCGTGCCGATTATGAACGCGCGCTATGCGTTGAACGCGGCGAATGCGCGGTGGGGCAGCCTGTATGACGCTTTGTATGGCACCGATGCTTTGGGCGATCTACCGGGCGGCAAAGGGTATGACCCGGCGCGTGGCGCGCGGGTTGTGGCCTGGGCCAAGGCGTTTTTGGATGACGCAGTGCCCATGGCGTCTGGCACCTGGGCTGATGTCACCGATGTGGCCGAGGTAACCCTGGCTGACCCGGACCAATATGTCGGTACGCGCGACGGTGAATTCCTGTTCAAACGCAATGGCTTGCATATTCGTGTGATGATCGACCCGACCACACCCGTGGGCGCAGCCGATGCCGCGGGCATCAGCGATGTGATCCTGGAAAGCGCCATGTCGGCAATCATGGATTGCGAAGATTCCGTTGCCGCCGTGGACGCCGAGGATAAGGTTCTGGCCTATTCCAACTGGCTGGGCCTGATGGACGGCAGCCTGACCGAACAGGTGGCAAAGGGCGACCGAACGATCACGCGAAAGCTGAATGACGACGTGACTTTTGAAGGGCCTGACGGGCCGGTCACTCTGAAGGGTCGCGCCCTGATGTTGATCCGCAATGTCGGCCATCTGATGACCAACCCGGCCATTCTGGACGCCGAGGGGCGCGAAGTGGGCGAAGGCCTGATGGACGCGATGATCACCACGCTGATCGCCATGCATGACCTGCAACGCGACAGCGGCAATTCGATCACCGGGTCAGTTTACGTGGTGAAACCCAAGATGCACGGGCCCGAGGAGGTCGCTTTTGCCGATGAGATCTTCGGCCGGGTGGAAACGGTTCTGGGCCTGCCCGCCAACACCGTGAAGCTGGGCATCATGGACGAAGAACGGCGCACCAGTGCGAACTTGAAAGAATGTATTCGCGCCGCCAAATCGCGTGTCGCCTTCATCAACACCGGGTTCCTGGATCGTACGGGTGATGAAATCCATACCTCGATGGAGGCCGGGCCGATGATCCGCAAGGGCGAGATGAAAAACGCGCCCTGGATCAAATCCTATGAAGATCGTAACGTCGATATCGGCCTGGCCTGCGGGCTTCAGGGCCGTGCCCAGATCGGCAAAGGCATGTGGGCCGCGCCCGATCTGATGGCCGATATGCTGGAGCAGAAAATCGGCCACCCGATGGCCGGCGCGAACTGTGCCTGGGTGCCATCGCCCACCGCCGCGACGCTGCATGCGACGCATTATCACAAGGTTGATGTGCTGGCGCGTCAGGTCGAACTGGCCGCAGGCGGGCCGCGCGGCACGCTGGACGATCTGTTGACCATTCCGGTGGCTGCGGGCGTGAACTGGTCGGACGCGGACATCGCGCAGGAGATCGAAAACAACGCGCAAGGCATCCTGGGCTATGTGGTGCGCTGGGTCGATCAGGGCGTGGGCTGTTCCAAGGTGCCCGACATCCACGATGTGGGCCTGATGGAGGACCGCGCGACGCTGCGCATTTCCGCCCAGGCGCTGGCGAACTGGATCCACCACGGCGTTGTCGACCGCGATCAGGTCATGGCCGCGCTGCGCAAGATGGCTGCAAAAGTGGACGCCCAGAACGCCGATGATCCGGCTTATCGCCCGATGGCGCCCAATTTCGACGGCGTGGCGTTTCAGGCGGCTTGCGACCTTGTGTTCCTGGGCCGGGTTCAGCCCAGCGGCTATACGGAACCGGTGTTGCATAAGCGCCGTCAGGAATTGAAGGCGCAGGGCTGAGCCTGCGTTTCGAACATGACCAAGGAGAGAGACATGCCGACATTGACCTTGAAAAAGGCCCGCACGATCATTCGCAAGACGATGGAGAAGGGTGCCGAAATGGGCCTGAAACCCCTGTCGGTTGCGGTGGTGGACGCGGGCGGCCACCTGTTGGCGTTTGAACGCGATGACACGGCGCCTCCGGGCCGGTTCGAGATCGCGCGCGGCAAGGCATACGGCTGTGTGATGATGGGCATCGGCGGCACGGCACAACGCGACCGGGCCGAGGCGCAGGCCTATTTCATCGCCGCCGCCGGCGCAGCCTATGGCGGGCAACTGGTGCCGGTGCCGGGTGGCATTCTGGTACGCGACGCCAAGGGAACGGTGCTGGGCGCGGTCGGCGTCACGGGCGACACGTCGGAAAATGACCTAGAGGCCGGGACGGTTGGCATCGAGGCCGTGAAGCTGATCGCCGAAGGGTGATCGCGGACGGCTGACCGCGACAGGTTTGTATCTGGGGGGCAATCTGGGTTAGACAGATTCCAAACCCGAGCAGGAGCCCCCCATGACCCGTCCGATCGTCGGTATTATCGGCAACTCATATCTGTTAAACGACAACTATCCGACCCATACGGGTGGCACGATGAACACGGCGGCTGTGTCTGATGTGTCGGGCTGTCTGCCGCTGATCGTGCCGTCGGATCCGCGCTATGTCTCGGTCGATGAATTGTTAGAGACCTGCGATGGTTTCCTGCTGACCGGGGGGCGTCCGAACGTGCACCCGGAAGAATACGGCGAACATGCCACCGCAGCGCATGGCGATTTCGACCGCTGTCGCGATGCGATCACCCTGCCGCTGGTGCGCGCCTGTGTCGAGCGGGGCCAGCCGTTTTTCGGCATTTGCCGGGGCTTTCAAGAGGTGAATGTCGCGATGGGCGGCACGCTGTACCCTGAAATCCGCGACTTGCCGGGCCGCATGAACCACCGCATGCCGCCCAACGGAACGCTGGAGGAGAAATTCGCCATCCGCCACGCGGTGCATTTTGACGAAGGCGGCAAGTTCCACAAGGTGCTGGGCGCGACCGACGTGATGACCAATACGCTGCACGGGCAGGGGATCAAGACGCCGGGCACGCGCGTGGTCGTTGAAGGGCACGCCGACGATGGCACGCCCGAGGCCGTATATATCCAGGACGCGCCGGGCTTTACCCTGTCGGTGCAATGGCACCCGGAATGGAATGCGTGCAACGATCCTGTCTCGCGTCCCTTGTTCAAGGCGTTTGGCGACGCGGTGCGGGCCTGGGCAGCGCGCAAAGGACCCCAACAGCTGAAATCGGCATAGCGCGTCACCTCCTATGACCCATTGCCATAGACGCTTGAGGACAAGTGCTCAATGTGCCCTTCTAATCCAGCCCAACCGTCCAGCCGTTTTGACCCAAAGTCGGGAATGCGGGACTGTTAGCTCGCAATGGTCACCACTCCGAGTATCAACAGACAGTGGCTCTCAACCATCGACAGAGGAAGAAACGTGTAACAATTCCTCACTCAATCGTCGCTCGATCTCGACTTCAATATCATCTGCGACGGGCAAAGAGCCGCGCATGATCCATGCTCCGTCGTGTGGTTGTCTTGATGACTTGGTCATGTTGGAGCTGTCACAGTAAGAATGCCAGCGGACAATCTAGTATTCTGGCGCGAATGCGGGGAATGGGTTCAAAACCGACATCCACCACAAGCGCATCTTGGGCGTTGCTGAGACATGTCACGAAGGCCTGAGGCGTTCAACTCGGCGTGATCTGACACCGATGCGATGGAAAGTCTTTGACCTTCCCGTTTTGGGAAGGTGTAGGCCGGTCCCGGAAACAAGGGGATCAGTCATGAAAACACTCTATTTCGGGGCCGCAGCCCTGGTCATTGCCGCCGGTGGATGGTGGGCCAGCCGCCCAGACAAGGTACCGGGCACAGAGTCAGACACTGCGACGATCTCAACCACCAGCAGCGACCAGATGGTTCAGGTTTCGATGCCTGCGCTGGAAGGCGACGCCTTGATTGGATCGCGCGTCTTTGCGGCCAATTGTGCCGCATGTCATGGCGACCAGGTGGGTGGCATCGACGGGGCCGGGCCGCCGTTGATCCACAAGATTTACGAGCCCGGCCACCATGGCGACATGTCCTTTGTGCTGGCTGCAAAGCGTGGGGTGACATCGCACCACTGGCCGTTCGGCAACATGGCCCCGATTGATGGCATCACAGACGCCGAGATCGCCATGGTCATCACTTTTGTGCGCACGGTGCAGCGCGAAAACGGGATTTTCTGAGCGCCGCCCCCCGCGGTCCCCGATTTCCCCTTGCCGATATCGGTTTCGGTGGGCAGTCAGGGGCAACGGAGGTGCTCATGAAACGTTCGCGCATAAATCAGATCATGGCCCAGGCGGATGAGATGATCCGCCAGCATGGCTTTACCCTGCCGCCTTTTGCCTATTGGACGCCGGATGAATTCCGGGCGAACGCGGCCGCCGCACAGGCGATGATCAATGGGCGCATGGGCTGGGATATCACCGATTACGGCCAGGGCGATTTTGATGCTCTGGGCCTGTTCCTGTTCACCCTGCGCAATGGCCGTCTGGCGGATCTGCAACGCGGTGGCGGCATGTGTTACGCCGAAAAGCTGCTGATTTCACGCCAGGACCAGATCAGCCCGATGCACACCCATGTGATCAAGGCCGAAGACATCATCAACCGGGGCGGTGCGACCCTGGCGGTTGAGCTGTATGGCTCGGACGCCAAGGGAAATTTCGATGAC
>DFBF01000265.1:11156-18347 GCA_002367285.1 Rhodobacteraceae bacterium UBA3087
ATCTTTCGCGACCCGATCGGCCGTTTTGCCGAAATCATTGAGGATGTCGCGCCGACCCACCTGTTGGTGTCCGATTACCGCACCTGGCTGGCGGGCTGAGCGGTCGGCCCTGACGGGCGGTGGTCACGCAATCGACAGCCGGTTGCATTTTCCCCTAGCATGATCCCGTAAGATACCGTTTCCTAAGGGAAAGCGGGCAGGCGTGGTGGGAATACATGAAGCAATTGGTTGAAGATGTGATGGCAAGCTGCGCCGACCCGACCCTGTGGGATCGCGCGCTGAATTCATTTAACGAGGTTTTTGGCATCACCGCGTCGTGCATGTTTTCGGTGCATGAATTCCGAGACCTCAGGCTGAATTTCGCCTGGAGTCAGTATCACCGGACCCAAATGCAACCCGATGTGTTGGAGATGATGCAGGCGGGCGGAGATGGCGGTGACGCGCCCGGATATGAAACCCTGCTGCGTCTGCCTGCCCAAACGCTGTACGATGAACCGGCCCTGTTTCAGGTCGATGGTTATGACGATTTGCCCCCGTCCAATGTGCGCAGTATCACCGAAGGCCATGGCTTTGTGATGCGCTGTGCAGCGGCGTTGAACCAGAATGGGCCATGGATCGACGGGCTGTTCTGTCAGCACAAATCCGACCGGGAATGGCGCGGGTTTCTGGCCGACGGTCGGGTTCAGATCATCCTTCCGATGATGGCCAGCGGCGTGGCGCTGGGCCGCACACTGGGCGCGCTACGGGCGCGGTATCAGGCGTCGTTATCGGTGCTGGATGCGCTGGGGCTGGCGGTGTTTCTGGTCGACCATTCGGGCAGCGTCATCGAACGCAACACAGCCGCACAGCGTATCCTGGATGACGCCGACGGGCTGAGCGTGTCGCGGCAAAACCATGTGAAACTGTCCAGCCCAGAGCGCACCAGTGAACTGGAGACCATGATCGAAGCGGCCAATGGTCTGGCGCGGGGCAACCTTGGGGCCGCGCGCACGGTGCTGTCATGTGCGCGCCCCTCTGGGCGGTATGATTACCTGCTGTCTGTTCGCGCGCTGTCAGATGTCAACGCCGAGCTTGAGACAGGGCTGAAATGCGCCTTTGTCACGGTCATCGACCCGGCCCGGCAACAGCACCTGTCCGTTGAGGGTTTGAAAGAACTGGCGCAATTGTCCGACGCAGAAGGCGCGGTTGCGGCCCTGTTGGTCGAGGGGTTGAAGATCGCCGAGGTGGCCGAACGGCGCAATGTCAGCCCCAACACGATCAAGGCGCAACTGAAATCGATTTCACAGAAACTGCGCTGTTCCAGCCAGAGCGATATCATCCGCATGGCCGCTTCAACCCGTATTCCTCTGAATGATCCCGATCACCCGAACGGGTGACGACACGGGGCGGTATTCCTGCTTTTTCTGAGCTGCACGCCGGGCAATATCTTGCCGGCCTGTGCGACGAAATGAGGAAAGAGTGATGAAAAATCAAATATTTGCGATTGGGATTGGCGCAGTTGCATTGTCCTGTCCAACGCTGTCCGTCGCCTGTGGCGGTGGGCAAGATTACCCCATGACTCAGTGCGTTCAGGCTGGTGAAACGGGATCAACCGGGTGGTATCTGTACAACAACTGCAATGTTAAAATCGAAGCGACCTGGTGCACCACCGGCCCCGGATCGTCGGGCTGTAATGGGTCGGGATGGGACCAGTATCACAGCTCGTCGTCGATCCAGCCTGGCGGTCGCATTCGCGTCTATGACAGCGGCAATCACATTTATTACAACGCGTGTCGTTTTAATTTTTGGGACTGAGGGGGCAAAGATGAACAGATTTCACACAAGCGCGCGTATGGGCACCCTTTGCATCGCGTTGCTTGGCGCGGGTTGTGTCGAGGAAACGTCGGCGCCCGCGTCACGCCTGTCCACCAGCCAGGCAGGCGGCGCGGCAGCTGCATCGCAGGCGGGCCCGTCGATGGCGCAGTTTGCCGGAGACTATGGCCTGACAGTCTGCACAAAGGACTATTTCCAGAGCCCGCATTGTGGTCGACCAGCGTTGACGATCCGTGCCGATGGCGGGACGTTTCAAATTCTGACCGACAGCAACGGCTGGGTCAAATGGCCGGTGTCGATCACCCAACAACGCGGTTCGCGGTTTGCCTTTACCTATGTTGACAACAAAAATGGCGGCGATGGCACGACCAAGCGGGGGTATGTTGAATTTTTCACCGTGTCGGGGGTGAAAGGCGCCAAACTCGTGCTGAGCGAGGTGGGGGATCAGGGCGATTCATTCGTCGACATGGCGCAAGTGCGGGGACGGACGAACCTGCCGCTCAAACCGTTCCGCTGGACACTGACGCCGGATTTGCACGCCCAGGCCGGATCAGCCACGCCCGCAACCAGTTCGCGCGGTGCGGCGCCGGGAGGTGGCGGGCAGTCTGGCGCGCAGGCCTGTATCAAACGGCAGGATATTGACTATGATCCGACCGAGCCAAACGCCGATCGCGCCGAGTATTACAACATGTGCGGGCGTGTTTTGACCTGCACGCGGCGGGACAATGGGCAGAGCGTGTCTGTCGGGCAGACCATGCAGATCGCGACATGGATTATCGACAAGGCCAGCTGCCGTTAGACGGCTGGCCTGAGCGGCTGGGGTGACGTTGTGGTCACGCAGGACCGCCCGCAGATCACGCCCAGAACAGCATTGGTCCGGCCTTACCCCAGCAGCGGGATCAGTCGCTCCATCAACCGATAGGAGTTCAGGCAGACCCGGTGCAGGTTCGCGCCGAAATCGTCAGACGCCGTGTCGCCTGCCGTGTCCGACAAGCCCCGCACAACGACAAAGGGCAGGGCGGACAGGTGGCAGGTATAGCCCACCGCCGCGCCCTCCATTTCGGTGGCCAGCGCGGAGAATTCGCGCTGCAACCAGCGCAGGGTTTTCGGGTCGGAAATGAACCGGTCGCCTGACACCACCGTGCCCAGCATCAGGCTGGGGCTGTCGGCCATGTCGTCAAAGGCCGCATCAAAGGCCTGCGTGCAGGCTTCGACCAGCTTGGGGTCGGCTTCGATCATCCGGCTTTGCCCGGGCAGCTCGCCTGGCCGGTGGCCAAAGGCGGTGACGTCCAGATCGTATTGGATCACATGGCTGGCGACGACCAGATCACCGACCTGCATATTGGGCAACAGCCCGCCCGCAACCCCGGAAAACACCAGCGCGCTGGGCTGATAGAGGTCGATCAGCATCTGGGTGCAGATCGTCGCGTTCACCTTGCCGATGCCGCATTGGGCCAGCACGATATCGACCCCGCGAAACCTGCCGCGCGTGACGGTGATGCCCGCGTGCACAGCCTGGCCCGTCACGTCCATATCCTGACGCAACAGGGTTACTTCTTCTTCCATGGCACCGATGATGGCCAGCATGATACGCTCCGTCGCTGTTCTGGGATGGGCTTAGCGGCCTGTCCCTGCGCACGCAAGGATCGCAGTCAGGGGTTAAGCAACGTTCAACAGTTTCGCTTCGAACCCGCGCAGAACGGGGCGCGCGGTGTCGCCATAGGTGCGCGGATCACAGCGCAGTTCGGGAAACAGCGCGAACAGCTCGTCACGCGCTGCGCCGTTCAGCGCGTCCAGACCCTGGTGGCCTGGGTGGAAGCTTTCGGTCGCAGCACCGTTGGCAAACACCACCTCATGCGTATCAAACAGCATGTGATAATAGGTGACCGTGTCGCGCGCCGTCTGGGTGATGGTCGTGCCATTCACCAGGTGTTTGGCCGGCACCATGACCTCGGAGCTGTCAAACATCAAAACCGCGTCGCTGCCCTGATATACCATGCGGTGCTGCGGTGACACGACCAGATCGCGGCTGTTGCCAAAGCTGCCCGCACCAATGCGCACCGGCGCCAGATCACCCACACCGGGAACCGAGCTTTTGTTGATCCAGCGGATCGGCTGGGGACCGTTGTCGCGCGTCAGCACCAGATCACCCGGGCGCAGCGTTTCAATCGCGCGTTCGCCATAGGGCGTCAGGATGCCGGTGCCCCGGGTAAAGCAGATGATGATGCTTTCGATGTTGGTAAAGGTCACCGTGGTGCCATCGGACAGAACGGCGGTGCCGTTTTCTGGGTTGCCACCATCCAGCGTGACATCGGACCAGTCGTTGACCAGCCCATTCAGGTACAGCGTGTCAATGTCGCTGTCGTCGCCATCTTCACCACCGTCAATGGTGATCGTGCCGCCCGAGCCATCCAGCGCGCCGGTGGGATCCAGATACAGGCTGTCCGAGCCAAAGCCGCCGCTGGCCGTGTCGCCCGCCCCGATGTGCAACGTGTCGTCGCCGTCGCCGCCATACAGGCCATCGACGCCCAATCCGCCGGTCAGCGTATCATCGCCATCCTCGCCATAGATCGTGTCGTCGCCGTCGCCACCGTCGATGATGTCATTGCCACCGACATCGGGGATCGTGTCGAATTCGACATCGCTGACGAAGACGGCCTGGGTGCCGGTCGACCCGTTCGAATAGATGATTTCGATGCTGGCCACCGGGCCCGCGATATCAACCAGGATTGATCCCTCGGCGTCGGCCTGGCTTTCGCCGGTTGTCGCTGCGGTGACTGTATTGCCGCTGACGGTATCGGCCCCCTCGGGGGTGATTGTGACCGTGACCAGGTTGCCGTCCGCGTCATAGGCGTTGATCGTGACGATATCCTGGTGGTTGCCAAACGCCCAATCCACGTCGTTGATGCGAAACGAGACATTTTCGACCTCATCGGTCATGCCGCTGCCGGGAAGCCCGGCAAAGTCGATGTCAACGGTTGCTGTCGCCCCGTCGCCATTGCCAAACAGATAGGCCGAACTGTTGGGATCAAAGGTTTCGCCCGTCCCGACAAAGACCGTATCCGACGATTCAACCGAAAAGGCGGGTGAGTTGTTGCCGTCATCCGTCAGGCTGACGTTGACGCGCATGGTGCCGGTGTCCTGGGTAAAGCCCGCCGACAGGTCTTGTTCATCCGTGCCTGCTGCGCTCCAGTCCAGGGTTTCGCTGGTCGATGTCACCGCCGCGCCGAAATCGCCATGGATCGTGTCGTCGCCGTCACCACCGTCGATCGTGTCATTGCCGGCGCCACCGAAAACGGTATCATCCTCGTCTCCGGCGGAAATCGTGTCATCACCGCCATAGCCGTGGATCAGGTCTTCGTTGCCAGCCGTGCCCGTGTTGTCACCGCCGTCAACGACGTCGCCTTCGGGGTCGCCCGCATAGCTGCCGTCGATGACATCCGCGCCGTCGGTGCCTTCAACAATCCCGTTCAGCGCCAAAGGTACACCGCCGGAAAAGTCTACGCTGTATGACCCCAACGGATCGCCAGCGTCAAAATCGTTAGAGTCATATGTGGCCAAAACGGCAGGGTCTGCCGAGCCTTCGAACACGATGTCATTGGCACCGCCATCGGTGATGCCGACCGCCGCAGGTTGGCCACCCCCGTCGGTCCAGTTGATGTCTTCATAGATGAAATCGACCGTGAAGTCTCCGCCACCCGTGCTGGTCAATACGACTTGGAAGGAATTCGTGCCGCTGCCCGAATAGGGGGCAACACCGTCCCAAGTCAGGGTGATCGTGCCCGCCACCGGGTCGACGTCGTAATAGATCTCGCCGCCCGCGCCGATATTCACATCGGCAAAATAGGCCGCGATCATCGGACTGGTTTCCGCCGTGAAATCTGACGTTTCATAGGACGTATCGGGCGAGCCGAAGGTGATTGTGCCGTTCGAATTCAGATAGATCGACGTATAGGACGTGCCAAAGAAGTTGATGCCGCCCGCGCCGAACGCCGATGTGGTGTCAATCTGGACACTGCCGTCATCGTTGCCGCCCGCCACTTTGGTCGACGTCGAAAACACCCCTTCGCCATAACCTGCCGGGCCGCCCAGTCCTGTATTCATCGTCGCCATCGTACTCAACCTTTGCTCGGCCCACGTCACGCATTCTGTGGCGCGCGTGGGATTTGGCATTGGTATTGGCGGGGAATTGGGGCGGAAAACGGGGGGTGATTAAGGCTTTATCAAGGTTAACGCCCGGGGGTTGTGGCCCCGGGCGTCACATTTCACGCGCGACAGGGGGCGCTTACAGCAGAAAGTCGAACTGATTTCTCAGCGGCAGTTGGCGCGCCCGTGTGCCGGTCAGATCAAACAGCGCATTGGCCAGGGCCGGGGCGGCGGGCGGTGTGCCTGGTTCGCCCACGCCACCAATTTTAGACCCGTTTTCAAGGATTTGAACGTGGAACCGCGGTGTGTTCAACATGCGCAGCGCGTCACTGTCCGGAAAGTTCAACTGCTCGGCCATGCCATCGCTGAACGTGACCTGCCCGTGCAGCGCCGCCGACAACCCATAGATCGCACCGCCGGTCAGCTGGGCCTCGACATTGGCCGGGTCCAGCGCCACGCCCAGATCGGCGGCGATCCACATGTCGCTGATGCGAATGCCCCCGTCTGTGGCGCGCAGCTGGATCACCTGGGCGCAGGGCGTGCCAAAGGAATAGGTGAACGCCACGCCGCGCCCGACGCCATCGGGTGTCTGGCCGGTCCACGCGCACATGTCGCGCACCGTTTCCAGCACCTTGGCGGACACCTCGTGTTCCGGGTGCACCAGCGACAGGCGGAACGCCAGCGGATCCGCGCCTGCCGCGTGGGCCAGTTCATCCATGAAACTTTCGTGGAAGAACCCGTTTTGCGAGGCCCCCACGGATCGCCAGAATCCGACCGGAATGGACACATCCGCCGAATGCCCGGCAAAGCGCATGTTTTCAATCGCATAGGGTTGGTCATGCGCGCCTTCGGTCAGGGTTTGGTCGGCAGGGGCCAGGTTGAACCCGGTTATCTGGCTCATCATCTGTTGCATGATGGACGGCGCGGCCATGCGCCCCTCCAGCGCGATCGGTTTGCCTCCCTCAATCTTGGCTCGCATCCGGGCAATCGCGGCGGGGCGGAAGGTGTCATGCGTCATGTCCTCTTCGCGCGACCATGTGGTTTGCACCGCGCGACCGGGCATTTCCTTGGCCACACGGGCGGCCAGAATGGCGAAATCAGGCGCCGAGCGGCGACCAAACCCTCCGCCCATATAGGTCGTGTGCACCGTCACCGCGTCGCCCTTCAGCCCGACCGCCTTGGCGCATTCATCGCGCACCATGACGGGGGCCTGGTTGGGCGACCAGACCTCCA
>DFBF01000021.1:0-3595 GCA_002367285.1 Rhodobacteraceae bacterium UBA3087
TCCTTTCGGGATCGCGACCAGATTTCCACCTCGGGCTGGTGGACGGCCTTGGCAGCGTCTGAACGCAATTTCATCCAACGCGCCGCCGCGCCCGCCGAGGCCAAGCCGCAGGGCGCTGTCTGGGTTTTGTCGGGCAATGTCCTGCAAGCCTCAGGCGGGCAGGTGGTGGCGTTTGGCATCACCTCGCAGGACCCGGAGGCCTTTGCGCCGGGGGAGGTTGGCGAACACAAAAGCGGCGCGCTGATTTCGGTTGCGGCGAACGGGGATTACACCATCACTTATTCCCAGGCGCAGGACGGCACGCGTGGCCTGCGCCTGTTCGTACGCGCCAAAACCGCGCCCGCCTTTACCTTGGACAACTATCGCGAGGTGCTGTTTTCCGAAGGCATGGGCGCCAGCCTGTTGAACACGCTGACCGTGACAATCCCGGCAACGATCATCCCCATTCTGGTCGCGGCCTTCGCGGCCTATGCGCTGGCCTGGATGGAGATGCCGGGGCGCGCCTTGTTGATCGCAGCGGTAGTCGGGCTGTTGGTCGTGCCTTTGCAGGTCGCTTTTATCCCATTGTTAAAGCTGCATAATACAGTTGGTCTGGGTAAGGGGTACCTGGGCATCTGGTTGGCGCATACGGGGTTTGGCCTGCCTTTGGCGGTGTTTTTGTTGCGCAATTATATGGCCGGTCTGCCGCGTGAGATCATCGAAAGCGCGCGCGTCGACGGGGCGACGGATTTCGAAATCTTTCGCCGTATTATCCTGCCGCTGTCTTTCCCGGCGCTGGCCAGTTTCGCGATTTTCCAGTTCCTGTGGGTCTGGAATGACCTGCTGGTCGCCAAGGTGTTCCTGGGCACCGGCGAAGATGAACTGGTCATGACAGGCCGCATCGTCGAACTCTTGGGGTCGCGTGGCGGGGATTGGGAAATCCTGGCCGCCTCGGCTTTCATTTCAATCGCCGTGCCGATCGCCGTTTTCTTCACATTGCAACGATACCTCGTGCGCGGCCTGTTGGCCGGCTCGGTCAAAGGGGGATGACCCGAATGAATGCCATGACCCACATGGACAAAGACCCCGACTGGTGGCGTGGCGCGGTGATCTATCAGATCTATCCGCGCAGCTTTCAGGACACGACCGGCGACGGCATCGGTGACCTGGCGGGCATTGCCAGGCGGCTGCCCTACGTGGCCTCTCTGGGGGTGGATGCGGTGTGGATTTCGCCCTTCTTCACCTCGCCGATGAAGGATTTCGGCTATGACGTGTCCGATTATTGCGATGTTGATCCGATGTTCGGCACGCTGGCGGATTTCGACCAGCTGATCACCACGGCGCATGGGCTGGGCGTGAAGGTGATGATCGACCTCGTGCTGTCACATACCTCGGATCAACATGCCTGGTTTGGCGAAAGCCGCGCCAGTCGCGACAATGTAAAATCCGACTGGTACGTCTGGGCCGATGCCAAACCCGATGGCACCCCGCCCAACAACTGGTTGTCGATTTTTGGCGGGTCTGCCTGGCATTGGGACAGTCGGCGACGCCAGTATTACATGCACAATTTCCTGGAGTCCCAGCCCGATCTGAATTTCCACAACATGGATGTGCAGGCCGCTTTGCTGGATGTCGCGCGCTTTTGGCTGGACCGTGGCGTGGATGGGTTTCGTTTGGATACGATCAACTTTTACACCCATGACGCCCAGCTGCGCGACAACCCGGCGCTGTTGCCTGAGGAACGCACCTCGGCCACCGCGCCGGATGTGAACCCCTATGGCTATCAGCGCCATGTCTATGACAAGAACCAACCGGAAACTATTGATTTTCTGCGCAAATTACGCGCTGTGATGAAGCCCTATAATGCCGCCGCCTTGGGCGAGATCGGCGATGAACAGCGTGGGCTGGAGATCCTGGGCGAATACACTGCCGGTGATGATCTGATGCAGATGTGTTATGCGTTTGAGCTGCTGTCGGGCGACCAGCCAGACGGCGCGCGCATTGCTGAGGTCATGGCGAAGGTGGCCGAGGTGGCTGCCGATGGCTGGGCCTGCTGGGCCTATTCCAACCATGATGTGAAACGTCATATCACCCGCTGGAACCTGTCTGACGATGCCGCCCGCCTGTTTGCGACGCTGATGATGTGCCTGCGCGGGTCGGCCTGTCTGTATCAAGGCGAAGAACTGGGTTTGGCCGAGGCGGACGTTGCCTTTGACGACTTGCAAGATCCCTATGGCCTTGAATTCTGGCCCGAATTCAAGGGGCGCGATGGCTGTCGCACGCCGATGGTTTGGGAAAGCTCAAACCAGAATGGTGGCTTTTCCACGGCCGAGCGCCCCTGGCTGCCCGTCGCGCCTGAACATCTGAGCCATGCCGCGCAAACCGCCGAAGATGACCCGGCCTCGTTGATCCATCATTATCGCCACGTGATTGCCCTGCGCCATGCCCATCCGGCGCTGGCCAAGGGCACGATGCAGGACATGCTGGTCACGGGTCCAGTGCTGTCTTTCCAGCGCCGGGATGGGGACGAGACGCTGTTTTGCGCCTTTAACCTGGGCAGCAGCGCGACAAAAATCGCGGCACCTGACGGGGCCTGGCGCCTGGTCGACGGGGCCGCGCCCACGGGCAATACGATCAATCTGAACCCGTGGCAGGTGTCCCTGCTGAAACGGGTCTGAGGGAGGAAGACCATGGCTGAGTTGAAACTGCGAGACATCGGCAAGACCTATGGCGGTAAGGTCGAGGTACTGAAGGGCATCGACCTGGACATCGAGACAGGTGAATTGATCGTCTTTGTCGGCCCCTCGGGCTGTGGCAAGTCCACGCTTTTGCGCATGATTGCCGGGCTTGAAAAGATCACGGCGGGGGAATTGCAGATTGACGGGCAGCGCATGAATGACGTGCCGCCCAGCCAGCGCGGCATCGCGATGGTGTTCCAAAGCTATGCGTTATATCCGCATATGACCGTGCGCGATAACATGTCCTTCGCGTTGAAAATCGCCAAGAAATCCAAGGATGAGATTGACGCGGCGGTCATGAAAGCCGCCAGGATCCTGCAACTCGAGGATTATCTGGACCGCTTGCCCAAGGCGCTGTCGGGTGGGCAACGCCAGCGTGTCGCCATTGGCCGCGCTATTGTGCGTGACCCCAAAGTGTACCTGTTTGACGAACCGCTCTCGAACCTCGATGCGGCGCTGCGCGTCGCCACAAGGATTGAAATCGCGCAGCTGAAGGAAAGCATGCCCGACAGCACGATGATCTATGTCACCCACGATCAGGTCGAAGCGATGACGCTGGCCGACAGGATCGTGGTGCTGGCCGACAAGGGTATCGCCCAGGTCGGCAGCCCGCTGGATCTGTATGAACGCCCCGACAATGAGTTCGTTGCGCAATTTATCGGCAGCCCGGCGATGAACCTGCTGCCCGGCAAGATCACCGCCGTGGGCGCCGAAACCCGCATTTCGCTGGCGGGCGAGGGGGTCGCCCTGGCCGATCTGGTCACCACCCAGGACGACCTGGGCAAACAGGTCAATATTGGTGTGCGCCCCGAAGATTTCGTGCTGGCCGAGGGGGACGCGATCCTGGATGGCACGGTCAATATCGTCGAAGCTCTGGG
>DFBF01000021.1:3721-13710 GCA_002367285.1 Rhodobacteraceae bacterium UBA3087
CGTCCAAAATCCAGGTGTTTCATGAGGGAAAATCAATGCGGGTCAGGCATTCCTGATCCCTGCGATCTTACCACTTGCACACAGGACACGCGGCGGATATGGGGCTGTCTTCACGTGCGATCCGCCATCAGAGCGGTGTGAGGATATAAAGCGATTTCGTAAGGGGGTCCCAAAATGCCCGGCTGGCCCGGAGTAGACCCAAAGGGACGACACATGAAGGATGAGACCAAGACGCCCGGTGAGGGGGTCGTTTTGACATTTCACCACCGAAAGGTCACCGTCGACAAACTGATCGTGCCCTCGTGGGGCCAGCTGCCCTCGGGGCCCGTGCAGGCCGATAACGTGCAGGCGCATGCCTGGATGCTGGACGTGTTGGGTGATTTGCGCAGCTATGCCAAGGCCCAGGGGCTGGACAGCCTGGCGGGTGTTCTGACCGATTGCGGCGATGTTGCGTTAGAGGAATTGCGCTTGCGGGTTCCTGCCGGGCAAGACGCCGCGCCTCAGAACGGTGATCCACAGGCCGGTGACGACACATAGCGCGTCTTGCGAAGCCCGGGGCAAGAGGGTATCTGTCGCCAACGAAATTCGACCCTTGGAAAGGTGGCCGTGATGCGCGCTGAGGCCCAGAACAACGTAGAAGCAATCGAGAAATCCCTGGCGCTGTTGCGCCAGCGGATCGGTTGGGACACGGCCGAGCACCGCCTGGAAGAATTCAACGCGATGACCGAGGATCCCGACCTGTGGAACGACCCCGATCGTGCCCAGAAACTGATGCGCGAGCGTCAGACGCTGTTGGATGCGATGACCGCCTATAAATCCATGGCCCAGGAGCTGACGGATTCGGTCGAGTTCATCGAGCTGGGCGAGATGGAACAGGACGATGAGGTCATTGCGGACGGCGAGGCGACGTTGAAGGCGCTGGTCGACAAGGCCGCCGCCGCCGAGCTTGAGGCGCTGCTGGATGGCGAGGCCGACAGCAATGACACGTTCCTGGAAATCAACGCGGGCGCGGGCGGCACGGAAAGCTGTGACTGGGCGTCCATGCTGGCGCGTATGTATGTGCGATGGGCCGAAAAGCACGGCTATAAGGTCGAACTGCAATCGGAAAGTTCGGGCGACGAGGCGGGGATCAAATCCGCCGCCTACAAGATTTCCGGCCATAATGCCTATGGCTGGCTGAAAAGCGAAAGCGGCGTGCATCGGCTGGTGCGGATTTCGCCCTATGATTCCGCGGCCAAGCGGCACACGTCGTTCAGCTCGGTCTGGGTTTATCCGGTGGTGGATGACAACATTGATATCGAGGTGAACCCGGCCGATATCCGGCTGGACACCTATCGGTCCTCCGGCGCCGGTGGTCAGCACGTGAACACGACGGATTCCGCGGTGCGCATCACCCACCTGCCGACGGGAATCGTCGTGACCAGTTCGGAAAAATCGCAGCACCAGAACCGCGACATCGCCATGAAGGCGCTGAAATCGCGCCTGTATCAGATGGAGCTGGACAAGCGCAACGCCGCCATCAACGAGGCCCATGAAAACAAGGGCGATGCAGGCTGGGGCAACCAGATCCGCAGCTATGTTTTGCAGCCCTATCAGATGGTGAAAGACCTGCGCACGAACCATGAGACATCCGACACCAAAGGCGTGCTGGACGGGGATCTGGACGGGTTCATGGGCGCAACGCTTGCGATGAATGTCGCGGGCAAAAGCCGCGCCGACGCGCAGGCCGAAGACTAGCGTTTCCAAGCGGAGTGCGTGTTCCACGCACGCTCGATCCTGATTTGCCACCTGAAGCGTTTCGTTGTTTTTCTGCATGGCAGCAATGTGTTGAAACGCCCACACCAAATGAGACATGCACGCGTTTCAGACATGAGCCATGTCTCTGTGAAAGTTGAAACGCTTTGGTCAAACCGTTGTTTTTCCGCCGTTTCGTCGTGCGGGTTCTTGACGGCGCGACAATATGACGCAAAACTCTCTGAACGCGCGACATAAAAACAAACGTGCAGGGAGGATACATGACCGACGCAACAGATATTGCGCCGTCGCAACCGCCGACAATCGGCACCGTGACTTTTTCCGATATCACCGAGGCCCTGAACGCCGGGGTGCGGGATTTCGCCAAGGCGCCCGTGTTCGGGTTGTTCTTTTCGTTCTTTTATGTGCTGGGCGGGATCCTGATTTACCTGCAACTGGACGTGATTGAGCAAAGCTACTGGATCATTCCGATCGGGCTGGGCTTTCCGCTGTTGGCGCCGTTCCTGGCCGTCGGTCTGTACGAGGTCAGCCGCCGTCTGGAGACCGGAGAGCCGCTGGATTGGGCGGCTGTGCTGGGGGTGGTCGTGCACCAGAAGGATCGGCAAATGCCATCCGTCGCCATGGTGATGATCCTGATTTTCATGTTCTGGGTGTTCGTCGCGCATCTGGTCTTTGCGATCTTCATGGGGCTGGAACCCATGACGAACATCCTGTCCAACTGGCAGGACACGATCCTGACACAGCAGGGGTTGACCATGCTGGCCGTGGGCACCGCCGTGGGGGCCGGCCTGTCGTTCGTGCTGTTTTCCCTGACGGTGATGAGCCTGCCGTTGTTGCTGGATCGCGAACTGGATTTCATCACCGCGATGATTGCGAGCTTTCAGCTGGTGTTGGCGAATATGGTGCCGATGCTGAGCTGGGGTATCCTGATTTCGATCCTGATGCTGCTGGGTATGGTGCCGTTTTTTCTGGGGCTGTTCGTGATCCTGCCGGTCTTGGGCCATGCAACCTGGCATCTCTATCGCAAGGCGATGACGTTCGAAGACTGAGCACCCGCATCGCGAAACACAAAAAGGCCGCCCAGTTGGGCGGCCTTTCGCGTTCAGATCAAGGTCTGATCAATCTTTGGGGAGCGGCTTGGGCGCCGGCTTTCCGCTGGATGTCAGCGGATCATCCTGACGCTGTACGGTGCCTTCGAAATGGGCGCCGCTTTCGATCGCGATGGTCTTATGAATGATATCACCTTCGACCCGTGCGGACGAGGTCAGGCGCACCTTCAGGCCGCGCAGACGGCCAATGATGCGACCGTTGATCACGACGTCATCGGCCATCACTTCGCCTTTGACCGTGGCACCTTCGCCAACGGTCAGCATGTGGGCGCGAATGTCGCCTTCGACGGTGCCTTCGATCAGAATGTCGCCGGTCGATTTCAGGTTGCCCTTGATCACCAGGTCCGAAGACAGGGTCGACGCCGGCGGTTTCGCCTTGGCGGAGGGGGCAGGGGGCGTGGGAACGGGTTTGGCGGTCATAGGGGCCTCTGCTGCTTTTGTGTCGCTTTCGCCGGCCTGTTTCGGACCCGGCTCGTTGATCCTGCTTTTAGAAAACATCGTTTGCTGCCTTGATATAGATCATCGGATTGACGGCCTTACCGCCTACTCGGACTTCATAGTGAAGATGAGGGCCGGTAGAACGGCCGGAGTTTCCCATATCACCAATCCGTTCGCCACGCGAGACCCTTTGGCCTTTTTTCACGTGCATGGCGGATAGATGCGCATAGCGCGTCTCAATTCCGAACTCGTGCTGGATCTTGATCAGACGACCATACCCCGACGACCAGTCGGCGGACATCACCACACCATCGGCGGTGGCATAGATCGGCGTGCCGATCGGGGCGGCGAAATCGGTGCCTGCGTGCAGGCGGCCCCAGCGCATACCAAAGCCGCTGGTAAAGCGGAACGCGGATTTCACGGGGTTGGCAAAGGGCATTTTCTGCGCTGCGATACGGTACAGGTTCATGCGGTCCAATTCGCCCAGAATGGAATTGGCGCGCGCCGTGTCGGCATCATCGGTGTTGCCCATGGTGGACAGAACCAGCGGCGAAATCGGGCCACCCTGGCCGGAATAGCCACGCCGCACCTGGTCCAGGATCTGTTCAACCGGCATGCCCGAGGCGCGGAACATCTTGTCCAGCGGCGTCAGAGAAACGCTGACCGCGTCTTCCAGTTGTTCGAAAATCT
Source organism: Rhodobacteraceae bacterium UBA3087 (assembly GCA_002367285.1). Lineage (GTDB taxonomy): Bacteria > Pseudomonadota > Alphaproteobacteria > Rhodobacterales > Rhodobacteraceae > Aliiroseovarius_A. The sequence continues at coordinate 7,714 of DFBF01000021.1, forward strand.
GATCGTTGCGTTCATCGCGCAGCCGCTGTTCATAGATCACGTTCTGGGCGAATTCTTCGGCCTTTGCGGCGCTGGCGGCCATCAGATCGCGTTCTACGGCGGTGCGTTCCAACGCGGAGGTCAGGAAATCAAGGGTCTCGACGGCTTCGCCGCTGCTGGCCAGCGCCGGGCCACCTTCTTGTTCGGCGCGTGCGGCGTCCCGCATGGCATCAACGCTGTCGCGCGCAGCGTCGCGTTCGCCCATGGTGCGGCGCAGGGTGGATTGAATCACACCAATACCGGTTTCCAACTCCTTGCGGCGATCCTCGGATGACAGAAGTTCGCTCTGCATTTCGGAAATCTGCGCAAGGGCCAGGTTGAAACGACCTTGGGCGGCCAGTGCTTCGGACGCCCGCGTGTCACGTTCAGACGACAGGATTTGCAGGCGTTCTTCGTACAGGCGCTGTTCGCGCTGTGCCTGGTCGCGCATGTTGCCCGACCCAATCGAATCCATCAGCAAAACGGCGGTGGCGATGATCGCCCAGGCCACGAAAGCCGCCGATCCGGCCCAGCCCAGAAACTGCGCCAGCGGCGACAGGCGGATGAACCGTGTGCCTTCTTCTGAACGCAGGAAAAGCCGCTGTTCGGGAAAGCCCCGCTCCAGCACATGATTGGTCTTGTTGGTCAGTCTGGTCAGCAAGCCTGTCACCTATTCATCCCGTTTCCGGGCATCCCCATGCCCGTGTCGCGAATTTCTTAGCCCGATGCGCCCGGTCGCGCAATGTTTTTTGGGCGATTCCATTGGTTTGTGGCATTCTGACGCGCGGGATATCGCCGACAAGGGCGGTGGTGCCGCACCCCTGTTCAGCCTCAGGGCGAGGGCTTGGGGCGGTCTGCCAACGGCCAGTAGAAATCCGGCGGCAATCCGGCCTCGGCGCGCTTTTCTTCGTTAAAGGGCGGCTTTAACGCGCCATGAAAGTACTGGCGCACCAGCGCGTGGAACTGGTCTTTCGGGTCCAATTCGTGACGGCCACACAGGAAATGGAACCATTTTGAGCCATAGGCGACATGGCCGACCTCCTCGCCATAGATCACGTTCATGGCCTCGACCGTGCCCAGGTCTTTGGCGTTGCGAAAGACCTTGATCATGCCCGGCGTCACGTCCAGCCCGCGCGCTTCCAGCACCATCGGCACGACGGCAAGGCGCCCCATCAGATCGGTCGCCGTGTCCGAGGCGGCGCGCCACATGCCCGCATGCGCCGGCAGGGCGCCATAAAAGCTGTCGTTTGCTTCAAGACAGTCGCATATCAGATTGAAATGTTTACTTTCTTCGTCAGCGGCCTTGACCCAGTCATCATAAAATCCGACCGGCATTTTCACATGGGCGAACCGTGCAATGATGTCCCAGTGCAGGTCGACCGCGTTCAGTTCGATATGCGCCACCGCATGCAGCAGCGCCTGACGCCCCTTCGGGCTGCCGGGCTTGCGATGGGGCACATCGCGCGGGTCCAGCAGTTCGGGCTTGTCCGGGCGGGCCGGGAAATCGGGCGGGCTGGCGGTGCCGATTTCCAGCGTCTCACCGGATGCGCGGGCAGCGAACCAGGTGGCGGCGTGGCGCCGCGACAGGGCGCATTTTTCGCGCCCCTCTGCGCAGCTCAAAACCTCGACCGCCATTTGCGCCAGTGATTGGCTCACAGCGCTTGCACCGCGGCCAGAACCTCGTCCACGTGGCCTGCGACCTTAACCTTGGCCCAGACCTGCGCCACGCTGCCGTCGCCCGCGATCAACACCGTCGTGCGGGTGATGCCCATATAGGTGCGGCCATAGTTCTTTTTTTCGCCCCAGACGCCATAGCGTTCGCAGACGTCACCTTCGGTATCTGACAACAGCGCAATACCCAGCGAATGCTTGGCGCGAAAGTTTTCATGTTTCTTCACGCTGTCCTTCGAGATGCCGAACACCTTTGCGCCAGCGGCCTCAAATTCCGCGATATTTGCCGTGAAATCAATCGCTTCTGTGGTGCAGCCGGGGGTGTTGTCTTTCGGGTAGAAAAACAGAACAACCGGTGCGGGGCGTTGCGCGCTCAGGCTGACCGCATCGCCGCCGTCTTGGGGCAGGGTGAAATCCGGCGCGATGTCGCCGGGTTCGGGCAGATTGGCAGTCATTGTCTTGGCATCCCGTCTTTTGTCTCATAAGGCTTTCGTTCTAGGCGGGTTCGCGCGACAATGGAAGCCGAGGAACGGCCAAGCATAACCAGGATGCGAAACACACAGCCGATGAGCGATCAGGACGAGGTCAAGAAACGCCGCAAACGCAGGCGGGGGCGACGGGGGCGCTGGCATCTGGGGGTCTGGATGGTCCTGGCGCTGTCGCTGCTTGGGCTATTTCTGGGGCTGGCGTCCATGTCGTTGACCGGGCGGGTGATTGCCTTGCCGCAATCGGCGACGGATACGGTTACGGACCGGATCAACGCGCGGCTGGGCAATGCGGGCATTTCGCTGGGCCGGGTTGAAATCGGCGTGACGCCGGAAGGGCGGCCCAGCCTGCGTCTGGTCAATGTCGGCGTCAAGGATGGCACCGGGCTTGAGGTCGCACAGCTGAATTCCGTCGAAAGCGGGGTCAAGTTCTGGTCGCTGCTCAAGGGGCAGGTCGAACCTTCGACCCTGTTTCTGTCCGGCGCCCAGGTGACGGTGCGCCGCCGCGCCAACGGCGAATTTGACCTCAGCTTTGGTCAGGCTTCGGGCGCATCGGGCGATCTGGCGTCGGTTCTGGATGCGGTCGATGGCGTGTTTGCCGCGGGTCCCTTGCAAAATGCCGACCGGATCGAGGCCGAGCAGCTGACCATCACGCTTGAGGACGCACGCTCGGGCCGGTTGTGGCAGGTAACCGATGGCACGCTGAACCTGACCCAGACCGACAAGATCGTCGACATCGCGGTGTCGTTTGATGTGTTCAACCAGACCGAAGAACTGGCCGAAACGATCCTGGGGTTCCGCATGGCCAAGGACAGTTCCGAAGCCTCGCTGGGCGCCAGTTTCACCAATGCGCGCGCCGCTGATATTGCCGCACAAACGCCGATCCTGGCGTTTCTGTCGCTGGTGGATGCGCCGATTTCGGGGGCGTTGCGCGCTGCGATTGATGCGGATGGCAAGACCTCGGATCTGGCGGGAACACTGTTGTTTGGCGCAGGTGCTCTGTCGCCCGCCCCCGGTGCGCCGCCTGTGAAATTCGACAATGGCCGCGTCTACATGGATTATGATCCGGATCAGGGCCGGGTGAATTTCGCTGAAATTTCAGTGACAAGCGAACTGGGCACCGCGCGGGGCGAGGGATATTCCTATCTGCGCGATTACGTGAATGGCTGGCCGACCGCAATGGTGGGGCAGTATCAGATTTCCTCGGCGCAACTGAACCCGCGCGACTGGTTCGCCCAGCCGATCGAACTGGACAAGGGGGCCGTGGATTTCCGGCTGCGGCTGGACCCTTTCACGCTGGATCTGGGTCAGGTGGCGGCGGTCTATGCGGGCAATACCTATACGGGGTCCGGCCACATCAGCGCCAACAGCGAAGGCTGGTCGGTGGCGGTGGATGCCTATGCCGACCGCCTGACGCGCGATCAGGTGTTGGCGTTGTGGCCGCTGGAACTGGCCGCCAAGCCGCGCAATTGGGTTGATCAGAACGTCTATGCGGGCGTCGTCTCGGATGCGCGCCTGTCGTTTCGATCCGTGCCGGGCCAGGCCAATCGCGTGTCGATTGGCGCAGCGATCAGCGAGGCCACGGTGCGCCCGGTGGCGGCGATGGTGCCGATTGAACGCGTGTCGGGATACATGTCGATCGAGGATCAGACCTTTAGCGTTGTGGCCGAAAGCGGTCAGGCGACCGCGCCCTCGGGCCATCAGTTAAGCGTCACGGGCACAAGTTTCACCATTCCCAAGATGAACACCCGCCCAACGCCCGCCTGGGTCGATCTGCGCGTGGCGGGGGAAATCCCCGGCGCGCTGTCGCTGTTGGATGCCAAGCCGTTTGACATTTTCAGGGCCACCGACAGCCTGGGCCCCGATCTGGCAACCGGGCGCGCGGTGGCGCGGGGGCGGCTGGATCTGGCGTTGAAGCCGCAGATGAAACCTGAGGATATCCAGTTCGACGTGCGCGCCGATCTGACCGGGCTGCGGGCTGATCGTTTGATCCCCGACCATGTTCTGGCGGCAGAGCGCGCACAGGTCCATGCGACCAATGCGGGCGTGGAAATCACCGGCGACGGGCGGGTTGGTGCGGTCGAAGCGGGCGGCACCTGGTCCATGGCCATGGGGCCGGATGCGCAAGGCAAAGGGTCCAAAGTCGAAGGCTGGGTCGAGCTGTCACAACGGTTCTTGGATGAATTCAACGTGGGCCTGCCCGAAGGCACGGTGTCGGGGCGCGGCACCGGGCGCTATGTTCTGGACTTGCCGGTCGACGGCGCACCGACGATCGAGCTGACCTCGGATCTGAACCGCATGACCCTGGCCGCCGGGCCACTGGGTTGGCGCAAGGCGGCCAATCGCACCGGGCGGCTGCTGGCGCGCGGCGTGCTGGGGGACCAGCCGCGCATTGACCGGCTGGAGTTCGAAGCGCCCGGCTTGAGCGCCACCGGCCGCGTCACCCTGCGCGAAGACGGAGAGCTTGACGCCGCGCGTTTTGACCGGGTCCGGCTGGGCGGCTGGCTGGACGCGCCGGTCACGTTTCAGGGGCGCGGGGCCAATCAGGCCGTGGCCATCGTGATTGATGGCGGCAGTGCCGATATGCGCCGGGCCGAGTTCAGCTCAGGTGACGGTGGCGGTGGCTCTGGTGACACGCCGATCAGCCTGCGCCTGGACCGGCTGACCATTTCCGAAGGCATCGTGCTGGTCGGCTTTAACGGTGATTTCAACCGGCGTGGCGGGTTGAACGGCACATTCGATGCCACCGTCAAGGGCGGCGCGCCCATTCATGGCACGCTGGCGCCACAGCCCGAAGGCTCGGCGTTTCGCATCACCAGTTCGGATGCGGGCGGCGTGCTGCGCGGGGCGGGCGTGTTTGAAACCGCGCGCGGTGGTGACATGATCTTGATCCTGGCGCCGCGCGCAGGCGAGGGGGTTTACGAGGGCGACCTGGAAATCAAGAACGCCCGGGTCAAGGACGCGCCGGCCATGGCCGACCTGTTGTCGGCGATTTCCATTGTCGGCCTGCTGGAACAGCTGTCGGGCGACGGCATCGTGTTTTCTGACGTCGACGCCCGGTTCAGGCTGGACCCGAAAAAGGTCACGCTGTATCGCAGTTCGGCGGTCGGCCCGTCGCTTGGCATTTCGCTGGATGGCTTTTATGACCTGACCAATTCGCAGATGGACATGCAAGGCGTGCTGTCACCGCTGTATCTGGTGAATGTTGTTGGCCGGGTGATCGCGCGCAAGGGCGAGGGGCTGGTTGGCTTTAACTTTACCCTGAAAGGATCGCCTGATGACCCCAAAGTGGGGGTGAACCCGCTGTCCATCTTCACGCCGGGCATGTTCCGGGATATCTTTCGCCGCCCGCCCCCCGCTCAACAAAATTGACCCAACAGAACTGACGCCTGATGAAACTGTCCGACTTTGATTTCGACCTGCCCGAGGCGCTGATTGCGACGCGCCCTGCGCAGCCCCGCACCGCCGCGCGCCTGTTGGTGGCAACGCCTGATCGCCTGGTTGATGGCCATGTGGGCGATTTGGTTGACTGGCTGCGCCCCGGCGACCGATTGGTGCTGAACGACACAAAGGTCATTCCCGCCCGTCTGTTCGGCACGCGCACGCGCCCCGGCGCGGCGGGCGAAGGGGTGGCCAAGATCGAGGTCACGTTGCTGTCACCTGACGTAGAAGGGCGCTGGCAGGCGTTGGTCAAACCCCTGCGCAAGGTGAAAGAGGGCGAAGAGGTCGTATTTTCCGACACCCTGTCCGCCTGGCTTGAAGCCAAGCAAGACGGGCAGGCGGTGTTGCGATTCAACCTGACAGGGGCCGCCTTTGATGCGGC
>DFBF01000021.1:13805-17104 GCA_002367285.1 Rhodobacteraceae bacterium UBA3087
GCCGCGCCCACCGCGTCGCTGCATTTCGACCAGGCGCTGCTGAATCAGCTGGCCGCAAAGGGCGTTCAGATGACCCGCGTGACCTTGCATGTCGGGGCAGGGACCTTCCTGCCCGTCAAGGTTGATGACGTGTCGCAACACAAGATGCACGCGGAATGGGGCCAGGTGTCGGACGCCGCTGTGGCCGAGATCAACGCGACCAAAGAAGCCGGGGGGCGGATCATTCCGGTCGGCACCACCGCGCTGCGCCTGATCGAAAGCGCGGCCATCGCGCCGGGTCAGATTGGTGCCTGGGTTGGCGAAACCGATATCTTCATCACGCCGGGGTTTGAGTTCAATATCGCCGACGCCTTGATGACCAATTTCCACCTGCCGAAATCGACGCTGATGATGCTGGTCTCGGCGTTGATGGGCACGGATCGCGTGCGCCAGATCTATGACCACGCCATCGCGCAGGACTATCGCTTCTTTTCCTATGGCGACAGTTCGCTGCTGTTGCCGCAAGGGGCCTTGGCGGCCACCTAGGGCCGGAACACGACCCCGGTGCGTCGCGTTTGGTCGCTTGCGCCGCCACACCCGTGCTATCAGGGGCAAAAGTGACGCGCGTGGAGACCTTACATGATTCAAGTTTTGACCAGCTCCTGGGCTCTTTTGTTGGGCATGATGCTGTTGATGGTCGGCAACGGGGTGCAGGGCACGCTGTTGGGCATTCGCGGTGGGCTTGAGGGGTTTTCGACCTTTCAGATGTCCATCGTCATGTCGGGCTATTTCGCGGGTTTCCTGGGCGGGTCGCGCATGGCGCCGGGCATGATCCGACGGGTCGGGCATGTGCGGGTGTTTGCCGCGCTGGGGTCGTTCATTTCCGCCGTTCTGATCCTGTACCCGTCGCTGACTGATCCCTGGGCCTGGACCGCGCTGCGCGTGGTCATCGGGTTCTGTTTTTCGGGCGTCTATGTGACGGCGGAAAGCTGGCTGAACAATGCCGCGACGAATGAAAACCGCGGCAAGGCCTTGTCGCTGTATCTGATCGTGCAGATGGCGGGGATCGTCATGGCGCAGGGGCTTGTGGCGTTGGGGGATCCCAGCGGTTTCGTGCTGTTCATCGTGCCCTCGGTGCTGGTGTCCATCGCCTTTGCGCCGATCCTGTTGTCGGTCAATCCAACCCCGGCGTTTGCATCTACAAAACCGATGAGCCTGATCGAGCTGTTCCACTTTTCGCCCCTGGGCTGCGTCGGCATCTTCGTGCTGGGCGGCGTGTTTTCGGCGCAATTCGGCATGGCCGCCGTGTTTGGCATCAAGATAGGCCTGACGGTTGGTGAGATCTCGTTCTTCATCTCGATGATCTATGTGGGCGGGTTGGTGCTGCAATATCCGATCGGCTGGATTTCCGACCGCATGGACCGACGCCAGTTGATTCTGATCGTAACGGCGGTGGGCGCGATGGGGTCGGCACTGCCGCTGATCTGGTCCAGCTCCTATACGATCCTGCTGGTCGCCGGGTTCGTGATTGGCGGCATGACCAACCCGCTTTATGCGTTGCTGTTGGCCTATGTGAACGACTTTCTGGAACATGATGATATGGCGGCGGCCTCGGCTGGTCTGGTATTCATCAACGGCATTGGCGCGATTGCCGGGCCGGTTGTGACCGGTTGGGCCATGGGCGCAATGGGGCCGATGGGGTTCTTTGCCTATATGGGCGTGCTGCTGGTGGCGCTGTTGATCTATGGCCTGTGGCGCACGACGCAGCGCGCGGCTGTTCCGATCGAAGAAACCGGCGATTTCGTTGCGCTGTCGCCATCCGGTTCGCCTGTGGCTGTGGACATGGCGCAAGAGGTCTATATTGAAACGCAACTGGACGATAATGACACGGAAGCCACAGCGACCGCGCAAGGATCATAAAAATGGTTGCGCATATGTGAAACATTTGTAACGCTTTTCCCATGAGCAGACTTGGGCGAGGAGGGTCCGATGTGTACACCTGAGGAGGTGCTGGAATTCTGGCTGGACGAGGTCGGACCAGATGGGTGGTATGGCGGAACAGAGGCGCTGGATCAAACGATCCGCGACAGGTTCCTGGACAGTTGGAAAGAGGCCTGCGCCGGGGCGCACAGCCTGTGGCTGACCTATCCCAGCGGGACACTGGCCTATATCATCCTGATGGATCAGCTTCCCCGCAATATGTTCCGGGGGCAGGCCCAGGCCTTTGCCTCGGACAACGCGGCGATTGCGGCGGCGAAATGTGCGGTCGACAAAGGCTGGGACATGAAGATTGATGAACCCGCGCGTCAGTTCTTTTACCTGCCGATGATGCACAGCGAAAACCTGTGCGATCAGGAACGCTGTGTGCGGTTGATGCTGACGCGGATGCCGGAGTACGGCGCGTCGAACCTGTTGCACGCAAAAGTGCATCGCGAAGTGATCCGTCGCTTTGGCCGGTTTCCCTATCGCAACGAGGCCCTGTCGCGCGACACGACCGCGCCCGAAGCGGCGTTCGTGGCCGAAGGCGGCTATGGCGCCGTGCTGCAACAACTGTCTGCCTGACCCCGGACCGACCTGCGGGCGCGCATGTCCTGGCGGGATGCGCGTACCGCGCATGCTTTATCCTTGATTTGGCGCCCGCTGCGGCGTCTGCTGATCCCAATGGCGCGCCAATGGTTGCCATGATGTGACGTCATGGCGGGGTTTTCCTTGGGTCATTGATGCGCTGAGAAAAATAGTTTAATGCCAAACTATCTGTTGAAATGGGAGGCGCACATGTCCGGCAATTCTTTTGATACCATCGTTATCGGCTCTGGTCCCGGGGGCTATGTCGCCGCCATTCGGGCCGCGCAGCTGGGCCAGAACGTGGCCATTGTCGAACGCGAATCCCTGGGCGGGATCTGTTTGAACTGGGGCTGTATCCCGACAAAGGCGCTGTTGCGCAGCGCCGAGGTGTTCCACCTGATGCAGCGCGCCACAGAATTCGGCCTGTCGGCGGATGGGATTGGCTATGATCTGCCAGCGGTCGTCAAGCGCTCGCGGGGGGTGGCAAAACAGCTGTCCAGCGGCATTGGCCACCTGATGAAAAAGAACAAGATCACCGTGGTCATGGGCACGGCCTCTCTCCCTGCCAAGGGCAAGGTTGCGGTCAAGACCGACAAGGGTGTCGAGGAGCTGGTCGCCAAGAATATCATCCTGGCCACCGGCGCGCGTGCCCGCGAATTGCCGGGGCTCGAGGCCGACGGCGATCTGGTCTGGACCTATCGCCACGCGTTGAACCCGCCGCATATGCCCAAAAAGCTGTTGGTCATCGGCTCGGG
>DFBF01000144.1 GCA_002367285.1 Rhodobacteraceae bacterium UBA3087
GCGCAATGCCTCGACCCAGTTCGCCGATGGCGGCGAATTCGGCATGGGCGCGGAAATCGGCATTGCCACGGGCAAGATGCATGCGCGCGGCCCGGTGGGCGCGGCGCAGCTGACCTCGTTCAAATATCTGGTGACAGGGGATGGCACGACGCGGGCCTAGCCGCCCGCGTATGCCTTAAAACTCGACGCTGATCGAATGGTCGGCGACGGTCAGACCCAGTCTGCGGTCCTGACGTTTCAGTTCGGGCGCAACCAGCGCGTAATGCACATGCGCGGGGGCCAGGTCCACATCCGCCGCCGGGTTGGACAATAGCTCCCACAGGCTGTGGTCGATTTTCAGTCGCTCGGCCTCTCCTGCGACCTTCCAATGGTCGCCATCGTGGCTGACCCGCACATGGCCACCCCAGGGCATCGCGCTTTCAAAGCACTGAAGAATAAGGAAGATCGCCTTGACGGCGGCGCGGGGCTGATCCCCTTCAAGCGCCCAGTCGATTTCGATCTTGCGCCCATCCGTACCCGGTGCCAGCACCGTGCGAATTTCTTTTTCGCCGACCATCTGGTCCCGGCTGGCTGCACCAAAGGCGATGCGAAAAAACCGGATGCGCATGTTCGCGTTTTCCACGCTTTCTGCGATCAAGACCATTTCCGGCGTGTCCGCCTGGCCTGACAGTTGCATGAGCTCAACCCCATTGCCGATTGCACCCAGAGGGCTGATAAGGTCATGGCAGATACGCGAGCCCAGCAGGGCGTTCAAATCGCGGGAAGGGGCGGACATATTCGGGCCTCGTCTTTTGAAAGGGAAAGAAAATGAGTGGCATCGGAGCGCTGTTGGAACCTGGTATGCTGGTGCGTCATCCCGCACAGCCCGATTGGGGCCTGGGACAGGTGCAGAGCAATATCGGCGGCAAGGTCACGGTGAACTTCGAACATGCCGGCAAGCGGGTGATCGAAACATCCCGAATTAATCTGACGCCTGTTTTCGACTCCTGATGCAATTTCAAACTGTTGCGGGCGAAGGTATCACAACCAATAAGTGTGTCAAACCGCAGTCGGTTGCAAATGCGCACGCCGCCCCATAGAACCCTGCAAAGGTTACTGAAAGCTTAACAGACATGACTCCTGTCTCTCCCGATTTCGAACTTCGTCTGGCGCGGGACGAGGGGGATATTCGCGCGGCGCAACGTCTGCGATACGAGGTCTTTGTCGAGGAGTTGGGCGGTGATGGCGCGCTGGTCGATCATGACGCGCGGCTGGAATGCGATGAATACGATCCGTTTTACGACCACCTTCTGTTGCGCGACAGGGCACGGGGCGAGGCGGTTGTCGGTGTCTATCGCCTGATGCGTGATGACAAGGCCGCACAGTTGGGGCGGTTTTACAGCGAGGGCGAATATGACCTGACGCCGCTGAAGACCTCAGGGCGCAAGTTGTTGGAACTGGGGCGGTCCTGTCTGCACCCGGACTATCGCGGCGGCATGGCGATGATGAATCTTTGGAACGGGCTGGCGGATTATGTGGTCGAACACGGCATCGAGGTTCTGTTCGGCGTCGCCAGCTTTCACGGCACCGATATCGACACGTTGAAAGCGCCGCTGTCGTTGCTGCACCATCGTCATTTGGCGCCAAAAGCCTTGCGTGCGCGTGCGCTGCCAGCGCATTTTCAGACCATGGATCTGTTGGCCGAAGACCAGATCGACCGGCCGGCGGCCATCCGCGCGACACCGGCCTTGATCAAGGCCTATCTGCGGTTGGGCGGTTATGTCGGCGAAGGTGCCTTTGTTGATCATGCCTTCAATACCACCGATGTGTTCCTGATCCTGGACACGGCTGTGATGAGCGAAAAGCATCGTACCATGTATATGAAGGGCGCCAGGACATGAGCGACGTCTGGGGCGAGGGGCAGGAGCCTGACCTGACGCCCGTGACACCGCTGGGCTGGCTGCGTGTCGCCCTGCGCGGTCTGGTGCTGGGGGTGTTGGTGTTTGGCGGCCTGATCATCTTGTTGCTGTTGCGGCTGGTCGAACGGCCGCTGTTTGGCGTGAAACGGCCACTGACACCCTGGATCACGCAAGCGGTCTGTCGCACGGCGCTGATGGTGATGGGCCTCCGGTTCCGCGCCACGGGACATCAGATGAAACGCATTGGTGCGGTGGTGGCGAACCATTCATCCTGGTTGGACATCTTTGTGCTGAACGCCAAGAAACGGGTGTATTTCGTGTCCAAGGCCGAAGTGGCGAATTGGCCCGGCATCGGCTGGCTGGCGCGAGCAACTGGCACCGTTTTTATCAACCGTGACCGTCGCGAGGCCGCCGCCCAGGTCAAGCTGTTCGAGGACCGGTTGGATGCGGGTCACAAGCTGTTGTTTTTCCCCGAAGGAACCAGCACTGACAGCCGTCGCGTTTTGCCTTTTAAATCAACGCTTTTTGCCGCGTTCTTTACGCCCCGCCTGCACGAGGTCATGCATATTCAGCCCGTGACGGTGATCTATCGTGCGCCCACAGGCGAAGACAGCCGGTTCTATGGCTGGTGGGGCGATATGGAGTTCGGCCCGCATATAGTGCGGATGCTGGCAACGCGGCGCCACGGATCGGTTGAGGTGGTGTATCACGAGCCGGTGAAAGTATCGGAATTCACCAGCCGCAAAGCGCTGGCCGCCTATTGCGAGGATACCGTGCGTGCGCCTCTGGTGCTGGCCGAGCTGGATTTTTCGCAGAATGATCAGGTGTCGGAGAAATCCGCGACATAGTGCGTCGCATACCTGGCACAGCCGTCTTCGGTTTGGTCCAGGGGATCTGTGACCACCGCTATGCAGCTGCGCCAGGCAATGAAACGGCACATTGGGCGCACATTGGGCATGGTGTGGTGTTCCACCTGCCAGCGCGATATCGTGGGGCACCATCAACAGCGGCCAGCCCGGCACATGCAGGGCAGTGGCGGCGCAAAGCCCCGCGATAATCACCACATACAGCGCCAGCGCCCGCAATCCCGGGGCATTGGCGGTTTCATGCAGCTCTGCGTGTTGGTCCTGGTGGGCAGGGTGGCCAGGAACCGTTTGTGAGTCATGGCCGCCGCCCTTACCCCATCGCCGCAGCCAGCGCCTTGAGCGCCGCCGCCGGGTCGTCGCTGCGCCAGATTTCGTCCCCAATGGCAAAGAAATCCGTCACGGGGGCCAGTTGGCCCATCAGGTCCGCGTCCAGCGCGCCTTCGGCCACGACGGGCACCTCGATCATCTGGGACCACCAGGCAAATAGGTCATGTTCGGCCCGCGAGCCGTCGCCCAAGGGGGTGGCGCCAACCGGGCCAAAGCTGACGTAATCCGCCCCCGCTTCACCCGCCGACATGCCGTCATGGGTTGAGGTGCCGCAAAAGGTGCCGACGATGGCGTCTGCGCCCAGATCCTTACGCACGGCGCGCACGCGGCGCGAGCCGTCGCTCAGGTGTACGCCATCCAGACCCAGCCGTTCCACCATCAGCGCGTGATCGGTGATCACCAACGCTATATCGCGTGCATGGGCCACCTCGCGCAGCGCATCTGCGGTGCGCGCAATGCGGTCTTCATCCGTTGTGGCCAAGGCCAGGCGCAGGCAGGCGACCTCTTGCGCATCCAACGTGCGTGCCAACGTGTCGGCAAATGTGCTGAGCTCAAACTCAGGCGGGGTCACAAGGTAGAGTTGCGGCTGTTCAATCTGCTCATCTGTGGCCATTTTCGGCTCCTGTCGTCTGATCTTTGCCGCTCTATAGAGCGGAATTCGCGCTTTGGCCATGAAATCTGGCGTCTTGCCATTTGGGTTGGGGGCAGCGTATCACCGCCCGCGATGATCAAGGAAGCGGTTTGATGGACGAAACGGAACTGGGGCCCGAACTCGCGCCCGAACCTGCAATGGTGCTGGTGCGCCCGCAGATGGGGGAAAACATCGGCGCTGCGGCGCGTGCGATGCTGAATTTCGGCATGGAGCGCATGCGTATTGTTGCCCCGCGTGATGGCTGGCCCAACCCCAACGCGGTGGCCATGGCCTCTGGCGCGGGCCGGATTCTGGACACGGCTGGCCTGTATGACGATCTGCCCGGCGCGGTGGCCGATTGCGATTTCGTCTTTGCCACCACGGCGCGCGGGCGCGATCTGACCAAGCCGATTTTTTCGCCCGAGGCGGCGATGGCCAAGGCGCGCGAGATGCAGCTTGAGGGCCGCAAGGTGGCGATCCTGTTCGGGCCGGAACGCACCGGGTTGGAAAACGACGATGTAACGCGCGCCAATGCGATCATCACCGTGCCGGTGAACCCACGGTTTGCATCCTTGAACCTGGCGCAATGCGTATTGCTGACGGCCTATGAATGGCGACGTCAGGCGACTGAGGTCGTGCATGAAGATGCAGGCATGGCGGGGGCCGACTGGGCCAGCGCGGTCGAGGTCGAAAAGCTGGCCGACCATTACGAGGATCGGTTGGACGAGGCCGGGTTCTTTTTCCCGCCGACCAAAGCGCCGGGCATGAAAGTCACCCTGCGCAATATGTGGAGCCGCATGCCGATGACGCGCCAGGACGTGCAGATGCTTCATGGCGCGCTGCGTCAACTGCTGCGCGGCAAAGACTGAGGGCGGGATCCACAAGTGAAGGCCGAAAAGTGGGAACCGGTTTTCGGATAACCCTGCGCGATATCCTGAATGTGCGCCTTGCGGCGCGCTTGATACCTCGCCCCCTGAAGGGGCTCAGAATTGGCATCAAGCCTTGCGGGCAGCGACAATCCAAAGCGCGGCGAAGACCAGCGAGCCCATGGCATTGAAATTCGCCATGGTCAGGTCGAGGATCTCCAGCGGGATCCAGTCTGACAAGCGCCAGGGAATTTCGTCGCACATGACCACCGGGGCGGCCAGGATGCTGTCCAGCAGGTCCGTGGCAGACCCGCCCAAATCGCCGCCGCCGGTGCATGAGGATGGGCCATCCCACCATTTGCGTTCGACGCCCGAATGATAGAGGCCCAGCCCGGTGGACACGAACATAGTGGCCGCGCCCAGCCAGCAGATCAGCCGGTTTTTCGTGGCCAGCGCCGCAGCTCCCAGCGCGATTACGATGGCGTGCGGCCAGCGTTGCCAGAAACACATTTGGCACGGCGCGTAGCCCGCGAATTGGAACAGAAAAGCCCCGCCCAGAAAGGCGGCCGAGCCAAAGGTGGCCAGAAGGATCAGCTGAGTGCGTGTCATGGTCATAGGTATTTCACCACATAAAAGCCTGCGCCAAGCAGCACGACGAACAGAATGAACATCAGCCCCAGACGCTTTTCGATGAAGTCTCGGATCGGGGCGCCGAATTGCCACAACAGGGCGGCAACGATGAAAAAGCGCAAGCCGCGTGCGATCACGCTGGCCACCATGAAGACACCAAAGTTCAGGCCGGTTGATCCCGACAGGATCGTGATGACCTTGTAAGGAAACGGCGTGACACCGGCGATCAGCACCGCCCAGGCGCCCCATGCGTTGTAGGTTTCGGCAAAGTGACCGAATTCGTCCGTCTTGCCATAGAATTCCAGCAACGGCTGGCCGACCGTTTCGAACAGGCCCCAGCCGATGTAATAGCCGAACACGCCGCCCAGCACCGAGGCCGCCAGCGCCACGCCGGCAATCAGAAATGCGCGGCTGGGGCGGGCGATGATCATCGGGATCATGATGATGTCGGGCGGGATCGGGAAAAAGCTGCTTTCGGCAAAGGCGATAAACGCGAGGGCCCAGAGCGCATAGGGGGCCTCGGCCGTTCGGATTGTCCAGTCGTAAAGCCGCCTGATCATGTCTGCCCCATTGTTTGGGGCCAATGACCACGGGGCGCGGGCCGGGTCAAGGGATCGGTGCGTGCGGCGCGCGCTCTGGGCAGTAAACTGGTCGTGAGTTCCGGGAGTATCAGTGATGAAATGGCAAGGTCGGCGCACAAGCCGCAATATCAAGGATCGGCGTGGGCGTGGTGGGGCGGGGAACCGTGCCCCGTCCGGTGGAGGCCGTGAGATCACCGAAGCCGACGGCGGGCGGGCGGAAGTCGTCGCGGTCACACTGGCCGATACCGATGACGTCTGGCTGGACATGTTCCACCAGCAGGTCGATGACGCCTATCCACCCGTGACGCTGGTGCTGTACAAGGGGGTGAGGCAATTGCCCTGAGGCGGGGCGTCGCGGACGACTGGGCCGTTCTATTGCCCTTGCGCTCGCAAAGTGTATCTGGACACTGGGGTCTTCACCACAATGTCGCGCCAGTTGGGCACGAGCGGGGAATTTGCCGCCGCCTATGTTGTGGCCCAGGAGGTGGCGCATCACGTGCAGAACGAACGGGGCATTCTGGACCAGGCCAACCGAATGCTGGCGCAGGTGGACCAGACCGAGAGTAACACGGCTTCGATCCGCATCGAGCTTCAGGCCGATTGTTATTCCGGCACCTGGGCGCGCAATGACCAGGCGCGATTCGGATTGCTGGAACAGGGGGATATTGGCGAAGCAATGAATGCCGCCAAGCAGATCGGCGATGATACGCTGCAACGAAATGCCGGCCGCCCCCCCCATGCCGCATACGTTCACCCACGGCACATCTGCACAGCGGCAAAGGCGGTTCACGACCGGGTTTGAAACCGGAGACTTGCGGGGCTGTGACACCTTTAGCACCAACGATCTTTGGGATAAAAAGCAGAGTTCCGTTGAATTTTAACGCGTTAAGAATTTCCGCACGCAACCTGGAAGATCAACCGTTGCGAGCGAAATGATTGCTGGATACCTTTCCCACAAGGCGGCAGGGCGAATGGGAAATGCCACAAAGCCGACCAAGGGGTCGATTTTGAATTGCTCTATGAGCTATAGCTTGTTTTGATTGGGGCACGTGGGAAATGGATTTCTGATCCGGGCCCGTGACAGATACACCTGTAGACCACAGGTCAACATGACGACCACTGTTTCGTAGTTTGGGAGGAGAACGAAATGAAAATGACACTGAATTCCGTATTGGCAGGTGCCGTTGCACTGGGCCTCAGCGCGACGGCTGGCTTTGCCCAGGACGTGACCCTGCGCTGCCAGCATTTCCTGTCGCCGAAGGGATCGGTGCCCCGCTATTTCATGGAACCCTGGGTCGAGAAGGTCGAAGCCGACAGCGGCGGGCGCATCAAGGTTGAACTGTACCCGGCGATGCAGCTGGGTGGCAAACCCCCGGCGCTGTATGACCAGATCCGTGACGGCGTGATCGACTGTGGCTGGGCGCTTCCGGCCTATACCCCCGGTCGTTTCCCCGAAGCCGAAGCGTTTGAACTGCCCTTCATGACGTCGATGAACGCCGAAGCCTCGTCAAAGGCCGCCTGGGAGTTCACCCAGAAATACCTGCTGGAGCGCATGGGCGACGTTCACCTGATGGCCGTTCACGTCCACGGCCCCGGTGTGATCCACACCAAAGGCGAGCCGCTGAAAGCGACAGGCGACTTTGCCGGTTTGAAACTGCGCGGCCCTTCGCGTCAGGCCAACGCTCTGCTGGAAACCCTAGGGGCTACGCCCGTGGGCATGCCGGTTCCGGCGTTTCCCGAAGCGCTGTCCAAAGGCGTTGTCGACGGTGGCGTGATCCCGTGGGAAATCGTTCCGCCGCTGAAGGTGCATGAGCTGGCCGACAGCCACACCGAAATTGGTGGCGACCGCGCGCTGTACAACACGTTCTTCATCTGGGCGATGAACGAAGACACCTACGCTGCGCTGCCTGACGATCTGAAGGCTGTCATCGACGCGAACTCGGGTCTTGAAACCTCGGGTCTGGCCGGTGCGGCCATGGATACTGGCGATGCGGCTGGGCGTGAACTGACCGCAGGCACCGACAACACGCTCCACACGATGGATGATGCTGTTGTGGCCGAACTGCGCGCCATTGGCGAAGCACAGACCGCCGCCTGGATCGAAGAAGTGACCGCAAAGGGCCTGGATGGCGCTGGCATGGTTGCTCTGGCCCAAGAACTGGTGGCCAAATACACCGACATGTGATCTTCGGATCATGATCGCTCCGGGCCGCTCCAGTGTGGCCCGGAGTTTTTTGCCCTGATCATCGGGGCAGCAATGACCGGGAGTGGGGACGAACTCGTGGCAGCAATCGCACCAAATGCTGAGGCTCGCGTGGGCCGGATACTTGAGAGGGTCGCCAAATGGCTGGCCTATTTCGGAGGCACGATCCTGGCGGCCGTGGCCGGCGTGACTGTCGCCTCGATCATCGGACGGTTCTTCGATGCAATCCAAGGGGATGTTCTTAAGGGCCTTATTGACTTGGGCCCTATCAAGGGTGACTTCGAGTTGGTCGAAATGGGCTGCGCCGTCGCGGTCTTCGCCTTTCTGCCCTATACGCAATTCAAACGGGGCCATGTGACGGTGGACCTGTTCATCGAACGCCTGCCGGACCGCGCCAAGGCCTTTTTGGCCTTTGTCGGGGATTTCATGTTGGCCGTCGCCGCATACATCATCCTGTGGCGTCTGTGGTTGGGATTTGGCGAGAAGTTTCCTTATGGCTCGGACGCCATGCGCGGCTTTTTCGGCATGGGTTATAAGCCTTTCTTTGCCGAAACATCCTATGAACTGGAACTGCCGGTCTGGATCCCCTATGCGCTGTCGCTTATTGGCGCTTTCTTCTTCTTCGTCGTGGCGGTGTATACCGCTTGGCGGTCGCTCAACTGGGTCCTGAAGGGCCGGGAGGAACACGTATGACCGGGCTTGAAATCGCTCTGATCGCTTTTGGCCTGATGCTGTTGGCGATCTTCCTGCGCCTGCCGATTGGCTTGGCCATGGGGCTGACTGGATTTTTTGGCGTCTGGTACGTTTTGGGCACCCCGAACGCACCGCTGGCGCAGCTGAAAACACTGTCCTATGACACGTTCTCCAGCTACTCGCTGTCGATTGTGCCGCTGTTTTTGCTGATGGGGCAGTTTGCCACCAAATCGGGCATGTCCGCGGCGCTGTTTGAGGCGGCGAACGACTGGTTGGGTCACCGCAAGGGCGGGGTGGCCGTGGCCGCCGTTGGCGCCTGTGCCGGGTTTGGCGCGGTCTGTGGCTCGTCGCTGGCAACCGCGTCGACGATGGGGCAGGTGGCCCTGCCAGAGATGCGCAAGCGCGGCTATTCCGATGCCCTTTCGACCGGCGTTCTGGCCGCTGGCGGCACGCTGGGCATCCTGATCCCGCCGTCGATCATTCTGGTGATCTATGCGATCCTGACCGAACAAAACATCGTCAAGATGTTCATCGCGGCCCTGGTGCCCGGTGTTCTGGCCGCCTTGGGGTACATGCTAACGGTTGCCATCTATGTGCGGATCAAACCCGACAGCGCCACCACGGCCGAGCGCGTGCCCTATGGCCATCGTTTCCTGACCCTGTTGAAGATCTGGCCGGTCGTGCTGATCTTTGGCCTGGTCATGGGCGGGATCGCGGGTGACTGGAACTGGGCCAAGCCCGGGGTCCAGGCGCTGTTCACCCCGACCGAGGGTGCCGCCGTCGGCGCCGTGGCCACCGGGCTGTATGGTATCGTCACGGGGGGGCTGAACTTCAAGACCTTCACGCAGTCGGTCCTGGCCGCCGCCCAATCCACCGCGATGATCTTTTTCATCGTGCTGGGCGCACAGATGTTCAACAGCTTCCTGGCCTTTACCCAGGCGCCGCAGGACCTGGCCCAATGGGTGGTCGATCAGAACATGGCGCCGCTGGTGGTTCTGTCGATCATGCTGGTTGCCTATCTGATCTTCGGCTGCGTCATGGACAGCCTGTCGATGATCCTGCTGACCATCCCGATTTTTTACCCGATCATCGAGGTGATGAATTTCGGCCTGCCCCCTGAAGAGGCGGGCATCTGGTTCGGTATCCTGGCCCTGATCGTGGTCGAAGTCGGGCTGATCACGCCGCCCGTCGGCATGAACCTGTTCATCATCAATTCGATGGCCCGTGACATTCCGATGGTGGCGACCTATCGCGGCGTTGCCCCCTTTGTGATCTCGGATCTGATCCGTGTTGTCATCCTTGTGGCTTTCCCGGGGATCACGCTGTGGTTGGTCGGGGTGATGTTCTAGACGTCGCCAAGTAGAGTGCGCGCAGGCGCGCACGCAGGATGTTTGATTGGCGCAAGTGGCGCTGTTGGGCGCACAAACCGCCTCCCGGGAAATCGGGGGGCGTTTTTGCTTTTCTGCGCGTTGACGTCGCCGCGCGGGGAGGGTACGAAGCGGCAGTGCCCAAGTGGCGGAATGGTAGACGCAGGGGATTCAAAATCCCCCGACTTAACGGTCGTGCCGGTTCGAGTCCGGC
>DFBF01000088.1:0-885 GCA_002367285.1 Rhodobacteraceae bacterium UBA3087
CCGGTTCATGGAATTCTGCGGGGGTCATACCCATGCAATTGCCCGCTTTGGACTTGAAGACCTGTTGCCCGACAGCATTCGTATGATCCACGGGCCAGGCTGTCCGGTCTGTGTGCTGCCTGTCGCGCGGGTCGATGCGGCGATTGCGCTGGCGACGCAACATGACGTGATCCTGTGCACATACGCCGACCTGATGCGCGTGCCGGGGTCCGGGTTTCGCTCGCTGACCAAGGCGCGCGCGAATGGCGCCGACATCCGCATGGTCTATTCGGTGATGGACGCCTTGGCCGTGGCGCGCGCCCATCCCGACCGGCAGGTGGTATTCTTTGCCATCGGCTTTGAAACCACCACGCCGCCCACCGCTGTCGCCGTGAAACAGGCCGCCGCCGAGGGGTTGGAGAACTTTACCGTGCATTGCAACCACGTGCTGACCCCCGCCGCCATGCGGGCCATTCTGGCGGGCGGCACAACGCAGATCGACGGCTTTGTCGGGCCCAGCCACGTGTCCGCCGTGATCGGCACCGCGCCCTATGATGAATTCGCCCGCGACCATGGCAAACCGGTCGTCATCACCGGGTTTGAACCGCTGGACGTGATGCAGGCGGTGTTGCACCTGGTGCACCAGGTGAATGCGGGTCGGTGTGTGGTTGAAAACCAATACGCCCGCGTGGTCACCGCGCCGGGCAATGCCATCGCTCAGGCCTTGATGGCCGAGCTGTTCACCCTGCGCGACCGGTTTGAATGGCGCGGGCTGGGCTGGGTGCCCAACAGCGCGTTGCGGCTGGCCGACGCCTATGCTGCGTTTGACGCCGAGGCGCGGTTCGCGCTGGATCTGCCCCGCCCGACGGAAAACAAGGCCTGCGCCTGTGGCGACGTGCTGCGTGG
>DFBF01000088.1:963-12691 GCA_002367285.1 Rhodobacteraceae bacterium UBA3087
ATGGTCAGTTCCGAAGGGGCCTGTGCCGCCGACTGGACCTATGGCCGATTCCGGCGCAAGGCGGCGGGATGAGCGGCCATGTGGACATGTCCCACGGCGCGGGGGGACGGGCCATGGCGCGACTGATCGACACGCTGTTTCTCAAGGCGTTCGGCAGCGGCGGCGCCCCTCATGACGCGGCCACCTTGGACTTGCCACCGGGCCGCGTGGTGGTGTCAACAGACGGGTTCGTCATCGCGCCCCTGTTCTTTCCGGGCGGTGATATCGGGTCATTGGCGGTGCATGGCACGGTGAATGACATCGCTATGGGCGGCGCTGTGCCACACGCCCTGACGGCTGGGTTTATCCTGGAAGAAGGCCTGCCGCTGGCCGACCTGAACCGCATTGTCACCAGCATGGCACAAGCGGCGCGCGACGCGGGCGTGACCATTGTGGCGGGCGACACGAAAGTGGTCGAACGGGGCAAGGGCGACGGCGTGTTCATCACCACGACCGGCGTGGGCGTCGTGCCAGCCGGCGTGACCATCGATCCGACCAGCGCGCAAGTGGGCGACGCGGTGATCGTGTCGGGCACGTTGGGGGACCATGGCGTTGCGGTCATGGCCCATCGCGAGGGGTTGGAATTTGGCACAGACCTGGTGTCGGACGCTTGCAGCCTGAACGGGCTGGTCGGCGCGATGTTGACCAAAGTGCCTGACATCCGCGTCCTGCGCGACCCGACGCGCGGCGGATTGGCGGCGGCGCTGAACGAAATCGCCCAAGCCTCGCGCGTCGGGATCGAGATCAATGAGACCGCCCTGCCGCTGCGTCCCCAGGTGCGCGGTGCCTGTGAATTGCTGGGGCTGGACCCGCTGCATGTGGCCAACGAAGGCAAGCTGGTGGCGATCTGCGCCCCGGAGCGGGCCGAGGCCTTGCTGTCCGTAATGCAGGCCCATGACAAGGGGCGCGACGCGGCCATCATCGGCCATGTGATTGACGACCCCAGCCATTTCCTGCGCATGGTCACGCCTTTGGGGGGCACACGCATGGTCGATTGGATCGCGGGCGAACAACTACCGCGTATCTGTTGACGCCGCGCTTTGATGTGGCTCAGAGTTGGGGGTATGAATTGATGTTATGCTGCGCACAGGAGGGAATTTAATGACCGCCACCGCGACCAAGGATGTCACACCTGTGGTTCTGAGCCACGCCGGGCTGGACGCGCTGATTGCGGCGCTGGCCGTTGATCGTCAGGTCATTGGCCCGGTGCGCCGCGACGGCGCGGTGGTCTATGAACCGGTGAGCAGCGTCGCGGATTTGCCGCGCGGCTGGGTCGATGACCAAGCGGGCGGCACCTATCGCATGCGGCGCGAAGGGGATCGGTTGTTTGGCTATACCGTCGGGCCGTCCAGTTGGAAAAGGTTTCTGCATCCCCCCAAACAGGTGTTGTGGCGGGCTGGTGACGGTGCGATCACGCCCGAACCCATCGCCAAGGAACGCTTCGCGTTTCTGGGTGTGCGGGGGTGCGAGTTGGCTGCGATCGCCGTTCAGGACAAGGTGTTTCTGGACGGCCCGTATCGCGATCCGCATTACGCCGCGCGCCGGGCTGCGGCCTTTATCGTGGCGGTGAACTGCACCCGTGCCGGGGGCACGTGTTTCTGTGTCTCGATGGAAACGGGGCCGAAAGCAGCACCGGGATATGATATTGCCCTGACCGAAATCGGCGGCGAATTGTTGGCCGAGGCTGGCAGTGACGCAGGGGGTATGATCCTGTCCGCCGTGCCAACACGCCCCGCAACACAGGCCGATCTGGACGCCGCCGCTGCGGGGATTGCGGGTGCCGAAGCGCAGATGGGCCGGGCGATCAACACCGAAGGTCTGGCCGATCTGCTGACAGACAATCCCGATCATCCGCGCTGGGACGTCGTTGCTGATCGCTGCCTGAACTGCGCCAATTGCACCATGGTCTGCCCGACCTGTTTTTGCACCACGGTGGACGAAGTCAGCGCGCTGGACAGCGATGCCACCACACGCGAAAGCCGCTGGGCCAGCTGTTTCACCACTGAATTTTCATATGTGCATGGCGGCGCAGTGCGCCCGGGTGCCAAGTCACGGTATCGCCAGTGGATGACCCACAAGCTGGGCAGTTGGTGGGACCAATTCGACATGTCGGGCTGCACCGGATGCGGTCGGTGTGTCACCTGGTGCCCGGTCGGCATCGACATCACCGAAGAGGCTGCGGCGATCCGCAGCGACCTGGAAGCGGAAGGGGGCTGAAATGGCCATTGATGGGCTTGAAAAGATCGTCGCGGGCCATGATTTGTTCGCCGGGCTGGGCGACACGTTCCTGTCCACCGTGTCGGGCTGCGCCACGAACGTGCGGTTCGCAGCGGACGAGTATCTGTTTCACGAGGGCGATGCGGCGCAGCAGATTTACCTGATCCGCGAGGGTCACGTGTCGCTGGAAATCGCCGCCCCCGGCCAGGGGCGCATGGCATTTCAAAGCGCCGGGCCGCAGTCGGTTGTCGGGCTCAGTTGGTTGGTGCCGCCATACCGCTGGACCTATGACGCGCGCGCACGGGGCGACATCCGCGCCATTGCGCTGGATGCTGATTGTCTGCGTGCCAAATGCGAGGCCGACCCGGCGCTGGGATACGCGGTCATGAAACGCTTTATGCCGACGATCGTCGAACGGCTTCACCACACCCGCCTGCAAATGTTGGACGTCTATGGCACACCCGGTTGAACAGATGGACATGACTGATCCCATGGTCCCCACCTTGGCCCGCATCCTGCGCAAGCGCGTCGAAATCCCCGGCGTTGTGACGTTTGAGCTGGAGGCACCGGGCTGGCAAGGCTTTGCGCCGGGCCAGTTCAATATGCTCAGCCTGTTTGGTGTCGGCGAAATTGCGATCTCGGTCTCGGGCTATGACGCCGAACCCGACCGCATTGTGCATACGATCCGCGACGTGGGCGCAACCAGCCACGGGCTGAGCCTGTTGGAGGAAGGCGACACCATGGGCCTGCGTGGCCCTTATGGCGTGCCGTGGCCTGTGGCGGACGCTGCGGGACGCGATGTGGTCGTGGTGGCGGGCGGGCTGGGCCTGGCCCCGGTGCGCCCGATCCTGTACCACCTGCTGGCCAATCGGGGCGATTACGGCAAGGTCACGCTGCTGTACGGCGCGCGGCGACCCGAAGAAATCCTGTTCACCGAAGAGCTTGGCCAATGGCGCGCACAGCTGGACATGGACATCGAAGTGACCGTCGATCATGCCAGCCCCGGATGGCACGGCCATGTCGGCGTTGTCACGACCCTGTTTCGCGGTGCGGATTTCAGCCCCGACACCACCACCGCCTTTGTCTGTGGCCCGGAAATCATGATGCGGTTCGCCGCCAATGCCCTGACCGACGCGGGCGTGGCCGCGGACGACATTTACCTGTCGATGGAGCGCAACATGCAATGCGGCATCGGCCTGTGTGGCCATTGCCAGCTGGGCCCGTATTTCGTCTGCAAAGACGGGCCGGTGTTCACCTGGGGCCAGATGCGCCGCGTGATGACCGTTAAGGAACTGTGACCATGTCAAAACCTCGCCTTGGTGTTTTCAAGTTCTCGTCCTGCGATGGGTGCCAGTTGTCTTTGCTGGATTGCGAGGACGAATTGCTGGCGGTCGCGGGGGTCATCGACATCGCCTATTTCCCCGAAGCAACCCGCGCCGATGACGTGGGCCATTACGACATCGCCTTCATCGAAGGATCGGTCACCACCCCACACGAGGCCGAAATGATCCAGGACATACGCGCGCGCTCCACCGCGCTGATCACCTTGGGGGCTTGTGCGACATCCGGTGGCATTCAGGCGTTGAAAAACGGGGCGGACACGGCGGCCTTTATCGACGCGGTCTATGCCCACCCCGAATACATCGACACGCTGGACACGGCGACACCGATCAGCGACCACGTCACAGTGGATTTCGAATTGCGCGGCTGTCCGATATCGAAACATCAACTGATCGAACTGGTCGCCGCCACGCTGGTTGGGCGCACACCACAAACGCCTGCGCATGCGACCTGTATCGACTGCAAGCTGGCGGGCCACGTCTGTGTCATGGTCACGCAGGGCACGCCCTGTCTGGGGCCTGTGACTCACGCGGGCTGTGGCGCGCTGTGTCCGGGGTACGCGCGCGGCTGTTATGGCTGTTTCGGGCCGAAAGAAACCGCCAATACCGCGTCGTTGACGGCGCAGCTGGCGGTGAATGGCGCCGACAGGCGGCAGATCCATCGGCTGTTACAGACCTTCAACGCCAATGCGCCCGAATTCCGACAAGAGGCCGAAAACCATGACTGACAAGATCATCAAGGTCGACATGCTGGCCCGCGTCGAAGGTGAAGGGGCGTTCAAAGTCGTGGTACGTGACGGCAAAATTGTCGGCACGGAATTTCGCATCTTTGAGCCGCCTCGGTTTTTTGAGGCCTTCTTGCAAGGCCGTGACCACACCGAAGCCCCCGACATCACCGCGCGTATTTGTGGCATCTGCCCGGTCGCCTATCAAATGTCATCCGTGCACGCGATGGAGATGGCCTTGGGCATCACCGTCGACGGACCGCTGCGTGATCTGCGTCGTCTGCTGTATTGCGGCGAATGGATCGAAAGCCACGTCTTGCACGCCGCCATGCTGCATGCGCCCGATTTCCTGGGCTATGCTGGGGCGATTGAAATGGCCAAGGACGGCCATGGCGACGTCGTGAAACTGGCGCTGGAATACAAGAAGGCCGGCAATGCGATTGTGTCCTTCATTGGCGGGCGGGAAATTCACCCGATCAACGTGCGTGTCGGCGGGTTTTACAAAGTACCACGCAAGGCGGATTTTGCGCCCCTGCGCGAACAGCTGTTGCGCGCGCGCGACCTGGCCGAGACCTTCGTTGACTGGACCGCCAGCTTCGATTTCCCCGACAAGGAACGGGATTACACCATGGTATCGCTGGCGCACGGCACTGAATACCCGATGAACGAGGGGCGCGTTGTGTCGAACAAGGGTCTGGACATTGCCGTCACTGACTGGCCCGCGCATTTCCGCGAGGACCACGTGGCCCATTCCAACGCGCTTCAGGGGTTCATGGTCGATGGCGGTGCCTATCTGTGCGGGCCGGTGTCGCGGTTCAACAATGCCTATGATCAACTGTCGGACCGGGCCAAGGCGGCGGCCCAGCGGGTTGGATTGCCACGCGATTGCAAGAACCCGTATCGGTCGATCACCGTGCGCGCGGTCGAAAGCCTGTATGCGGTGGACGAAGCGCTGCGCATCATTGATACTTATGAAGAACCAGACGCGCCATTCGTGGATTACGCCCCGCGTGCAGGCATCGGCATGGCGGCAACAGAAGCCCCGCGCGGGCTGTTGTTCCACCGCTATGAGCTGACGGAAGACGGTAGCATCAAGACCGCGCAGATCGTGCCGCCGACCTCGCAAAACCAACCGTCGATCGAGCAAGACCTGCAAAGTTTCATCGCCGATATTCTGGACCGGCCCGACGCGGAAATCCTGCATCTGTGCGAACAGACCATTCGCAATTATGACCCCTGCATCAGCTGTGCCACCCATTTCCTGGAGCTGGACATTGACCGCGCATAAACGCCCCCTGGTCATCGGCATCGGCAACCCGCACGCGGGCGATGACGCGGTTGGTTTGCTGGTGGCCCAGGCGCTGCGCCGCGCGGGGTACGACGGCGAGGTGGTCGAAAACCCAGGCATCGCCGCCGATCTGATCAGCCTGTTTGAGGGGCATGATCATGTGATCCTGATTGACGCCTGCCGATCTGACGCGGCCCCCGGCACGATCCACCAGTTCGACGCCAATGACGCCCCCCTGCCGCCGTTCCTGACGCCCGTGTCCAGCCATGGCTATGGCGTGGGCGAGGCCGTGGAACTGGCGCGCGCATTGGGCATGTTGCCCGCCATCTGCATGGTCTGGGCCATCGAAGGCGTGGAATTCGGCGTTGGAACGCAAATGACCCCGGCAGTTGCCAGGACCATTGCAAAATGCGTCGCGGGGATCGGCGACATCAGCGCACTCAGCGGGTCGCTGCCGCCACACTGGATGTAAGCAGCGTCGGGACGAATTGCTGCAACACGCGGTTCCATCTGGTGATCGGCTGTTCGGCGATGAACACCACGTCGTTGGGGCGCACCTCCATGCGGGTGGCCAGGGTAAAGTTCGCCGCGTTGCTGGCGTCCAGATGCCAGGCAGTCACGTGGCCATCGCCATCCATATCGCGCAGCACATAGATCTGGGACGGGTTGGCATATTTGTTGTCAAATCCCCCCATGCTAAACAGGGCGTCGGCCAGGGTGGCCTTGTGTTCGAACGGCATGTCAAAGCGGCCTGGATTTTTGACCTCCCCCACCAGATAGACATAGTCGCGCTGGACGGCGGACAGGTCGATGCGGCTTTCGAAATTGTCGCGCTGTTCGGCCAAGGCGGCACGCCGCATCGAGACTTCGGTCTCAAGCTCTCGCACTGCCTGGGTCCGTGCGTCGCGGCGATAGTTTCCCAGCGTGATCTGTTCGGCGAAATAGGCCTGTGCATGACCCAGTTCGAATTCGGTGTCCACGAAGACGCTGTCTCCGGCCACCATGCGGGTGCGTTGCAGGTCCGAGGATTTCAGATAGGCCGTCAGCGGCATCTGATACAGCGTGCCATCGCGGTACAGACGGATGACGGTCGTACTGCGGTCGTCGGTGTCGACCCCACCAGCAGCCAAAAGGGCTTCGTCCAGGTGCAGCGGCGTCAGGGTGATCTTGGCAATGGCAGGCTTACCAACAGCGCCGCCAACAGACACGCGTTGCGAGTTGAATTCGGCGATTTCCAGGCTGAAGGACGGGTCGATCTGGTTTTCAACCAGGGCCTGGAACAGTTCGGCCTCGGCCTCCTCCAGGGTCAGGCCCAGCAGGGGGATGCGGCCGACATCAGGGATGGCAATGGCGCCGTCATCCTGCACGGTATAGCCCTGGCGGCGGTTCTGGGCGGCCAGCAGACCGGACAGTTCTTCGACCGTCGTTCCGCCGGACTTGGTGGCCAGCAGCACGACATCGCCAACACCGATGCGGTAAGGCACCACCGGCGCATCGGGCGGCAGACGGGTTTCGGCCACGCCCGGGCGCGACTGGGCCTCGACGCTTGCGGGCGGCAAAGCCCCCGCACCACGCGGCACACCGCCATAGCCTGCGCTCTGGAAAAATACCGCTGGCAATTGGCGCGGCGTATAGGTGGAAAAATTGGCCTGGCTCAGAGTATGGGACGTCAGTTTGATGACCTCGACCCCCTCGTCGCGCACGTCCACAACAGGCGAGACATAGGCCGAGCCACAGGCCCCGAGCAGCCCACAAAAAAGTCCAATAACCAGTTTATTCACGACTCGGCCCCCATGACAGTCTGTATTGTGTTTCCTGTATGTGAGGGCTTGTTTCAAGGGTGGTTTGCCCCTAATGCACAAAAAGCCCGCCGATAGTGGCGGGTTTCCTCGTCTACCTTGGCGTGTGAACGCCCCGGCAAACACGTCCCTGATGACGTTCGCTCAGCCCTGTAGAAACCGGCAGGCGCCCGTCGAAATGGCCGCTGCGGTCAGGCGTCCGCCCTTGTAAGCCCCTGTATCGACCGCGATGCGGCCCTGTTCACAGGCGGGTTGGCGCGTGATTGTATGGCCGTGCACGACCCACAATCCGTCGTCACGCATCCGGTGGCGAAAATCACGGTGGCCCCAGGCGAAGGTCTTTTCGCGCTGCTCCCCAAGCGGCAGGTCCGGGTCCAGACCGGCGTGAACACAGGCGATATTGCCGGTTTGCCACAGGAACGGCTGATCCCGGATCCAGCCGACCAGACCGGTGTCCTGGCCTTGGTCCAGAAGCTCTTCCAACTGATCGGCGACCTCCATGATATCTTCGGCATCCGCCTTGCCCGACGTCGGTTTGATGCCGAAACTGGACAGGGTTTCCTGCCCGCCAAAGGTCAGCCAGCGCAGCCCGCGCCCCAGTGGATCGTCGATGAAATCCAGCATCATGACCTCGTGATTGCCGGTCAGGCACAAGACGTCATCCGGGGCAGCCTGTTGCATCGCACGCACCTGGCGCAGGACCTTGGCACTGTCGGGCCCGCGATCAACAAGGTCCCCCATGAACACCACGGCCGCATCCTGCATATCGGGCCGGGCCCGTTCAGCATCAATCTGGCGCAGCACTTCGTCCAGGCGGTCGGCGCAGCCATGCACATCGCCAATGGCAAAGAACGGTCGGTCCGGGGCCAGCGTCGGGTCCGACACCGGATCGACAGGCGACACATCAGGACGGGAGATCAGGGATTTCAGCTTGTTGAACACGGCGGCATCTGCTCCTGAGTCAGTACGCGAGAAGGTGTAGCGCGGATCGGTGCGACGATCCAGAGCGCCAGAGCGCGCAGGTCAGTTGCGATCACCCGACGAGAGATCCGCTGCGCCATCCTCCTGGGCCCTGTAACGGGCTGGAAAGGTGGCGCTGCGCCCCGACATCCGCAGGACCAGAAACCACCCGGTCAGTGCCAGCACGCCAAGGTCATCCAAAAACCCCGCCTTCTGGAAATAGGCCAGGTCGATGGCGACCTTGCGCGGCAACAGATATCGGCCATAGGTGGCCTCATCGCGCAGCCCCTGGCTGTCACTTTTCTCCAATGTGACCTGGTACAGCGTGCCCGGGCTGGTCAGGCCGGGTCGCACGCAAAGCGAGGCGCGCATCTGGTCGGTGTAGTATCCATCGACCACCGCCCGCACCCGTGGGCGCGGCCCCACCAGGGTCATCTGGCCGTTCAGCACATTCAGGAATTGCGGCAGTTCATCCAGCCGGGTGCGGCGCAACACGGCGCCCCAGGTAAACACCCGTGCATCCCCCGGCGCAGCCAGAAAAGAGCCCGGATGGCCCACATGCATGGTGCGCAATTTGAACATGTCAAAGGGCACGCCGTTCAGACCGATCCGTTCAGATCGGTACAGCACCGGGCCCGGCGATGACACACGAATGCCAAGGATTGCGACCAGCAGAAAAGGCGCGCTGAGGCCCAGGGCCAAAAGGGCCACAGCGATATCCCGCGCCCGCTTCAGCATGAGCCCTCATGCGGGCAGCACAACGGTATCTGCGGGCCGGAAGGGTCTGACATTGAGGCCTTTTCACCTGATCGGGTTCACGCAACAGGGTGCATGAAAAGTTGCCCGTCCTTTTAAAGCCAGAAACGCGGCCAAAGCCAGCAAAAATCAGCCGCGCGGCCCGGCTATTGTGACGGAATAGGCGACGAGGTGGCCAGGGCTGGCTGGGCGGTGTCGCCGTTCGCCTTCACCGGATTGCCCGGGTCCTGCTGGTGATAGCCTTCGACACGGGCTTCGATCAGGCGGCGCAGCCGGGGCACGTCGCCTTCGCTGATCACCACCTGAACCTCGTCCAACATGGCGGCGACCTCGGTCTGGCTCATCCCGGCCTCTTCGGCGCGCAGGATCTTGGGGTGCGGCGTTGGGCGCAGACTGTCGTCGTCGATCAACAGCTCTTCGTACAGCTTTTCGCCGGGCCGCAGGCCGGTGATTTCGATCTCGATGTCGCCGACCCCACTGGCCGGATCTTTCACGCGACGGCCGGACAAGGTGATCATCTGGCGGGCGATGTCGATGATTTTCTGCGGCGCGCCCATGTCCAGAACGAACACGTCGCCGCCAGTGGAGAACGCCCCGGCCAACAGCACAAGACGGGCGGCTTCGGGGATGGTCATGAAGTATCGTGTGACGTCCTGGTGGGTGACGGTCACCGGACCACCCGCAGCGATCTGTTTCTGAAACAGCGGCAGGACCGAGCCGGACGACCCCAACACATTGCCGAACCGCACCATGGAATAACGCGTATCAAGGCTGCGCGTCTGGACGTCCTGCATGACGATTTCGGCCATGCGTTTGCTGGCACCCATCACGTTGGTCGGGCGCACGGCTTTGTCGGTCGAAATCAGGATGCAGCGTTCGATGCCGGCAATCTGGGCGGCTTCGGCGATGGTCTGGGTGCCCAGCACGTTGTTGCGCACGCCCTCCAGTTCGTTTGTTTCAACCAGCGGCACGTGTTTATAGGCGGCGGCATGCAGGATGATTTCCACCTTCTCCTCGGTCATGACAGACGCGACGCGCGGCACGGATGTGACCGAACCCAGCTTGGCGCTGACCTGCACTCCGGCTTCGATGGCCAGAGGGCGCAGTTCCTGGTCAATGGCATAGAGCTGGTATTCGGACTGTTCGAACAGAACAATGCGGGCCGGCTTGCAATCCAGCAGCTGGCGGCACAGTTCTGAACCGATCGAGCCCCCTGCCCCCGTCACCATCACCACACGACCCGAATAGGCCTTGGCGATTTCGGGGATGTTCAGATTGACCTTGTCGCGGCCCAACAACTCATCAGGCGTGACCGCGCGCAGATTGTCCGCCAGGCCTTTGCCCGACATCAAGTCGATATAGGAGGGCAGAACCTGCACCTCGACTTCGAGCGGCGACAGCGATTGCAGAATGTCATGGCGGCGCGAGGGTGTGATGGACGGCATCGCCAGCAACACCCGACGAAGCCGCCGGGTGCGAACCAGGCTTTCAACCTCGTGGGCGGCATGTACCGGCAGACCCGCGACCATCAGCCCTTGCAGATGGGGGTTGTCGTCAATGAACAGGACGGGATGAGCTTCTTCGGATTGACGCAGTGCCGAGGCGAGCTGAATGCCCGCAGCCCCCGCACCATAAATCGCCACGCGCACCCGGTTCGGATCGCGACCGGTCATCACCCCGATCAGTTGCAGCCCCAGCACCCGCATGGTGACCGAGGACACGAAAAACAGCGCACCAAAGATCACCGGCACCGAGCGCGGTGCGGTCAGTTTCAACAGATAGCTGGCCGACATGACCAGCAACGCCAGAACCACAGCCGCCAGGCCAACCTGCAAAACCGCCCGATTTTCAAATGCGTTCAGTTTGATTCGTGGCAGGCGCAGCGCATTGATCACCAGCGCACCAACCACCGTCATGATCGGCAAAAGCACCCAGGCCTCGCCGATGAATGGAAAAGGCCAAGGGATACCATACCTGAGCGCGAATGCCAGATATAGGGATAAAACAACCAGGGCGGTATCTGCCACCAAAAATACGGTCCGTTTGACGGGCCGGGAGAGGGTGAGAAAACTCGTACCAATCATGATCATCTACCTTGTGCGACCATACCAGGAAGAACAGCGAAACTGACGCTTCTTGCCAGCATACATCTTTCGCCTCTTTTAGCCAGCTGAGGGTGTAACGCCAAGCCGATAGCGGCAAAATCCCCCCGTCATTTGGGAAACTGTCGCCGGAGTTTATTGCCTTTGTCGCCCACCTGTGGGAAGCACGGCCAACGTAGAACAACGAGTAAATAGGGCATCCCGTGGCATCCTCTGATCAGAACAGCCTTTCAAACCTGACCGCAGCGTCCCGTCTGGAAGACGAAGAGCTGGACCTGGGCGGTCTGCTGCATACCCTTTGGCGTGGAAAACTGTGGATCGCCCTGTGCACCCTTTTCGCCGTGCTGATCGCTGGATATTACGCCTATGGCGTCGCCCAACCCCGGTATACTGCACAGTCCGTCGTTACCCTGGACAGCCGCCAGGAACAGGTCGTCGACCTGACCAGCGTCATGACCGGACTGGCAGGGGACCAGGCAACGATCAACACCGAAATCGAAGT
>DFBF01000088.1:12776-29265 GCA_002367285.1 Rhodobacteraceae bacterium UBA3087
TGCGCCTGCGCCCCGAAACCTTTGGCGTCGGCACTGTGATCCGGGCCGTTCTGGGTCTGTTCCTGCCGCCACGTGATACCACACCGCCGACGGACGAATACATCCGCGACCGGGTGGTCGACCGGGTGATGATGGCAATTTCTGTGTCCAACACGCGCCAAAGCTATGTCTTCAAGATCACGACCGTCACCGGCAATCCGCGCAAATCCGCGATGATGGCGAACACGCTGTCCGATATCTATATCCAGGACCAGCTTGAGGTGAAATTCGAGGCCACCCAAAAAGCGACCGTCTGGCTGACGGATCGGGTCGGGCAGTTGCAGGCCGAATTGGAAACCGCCGAAGCCGCAGTCGAGGAATTCAATTCGGGCACCGCTTTGGTCAACCCCGAGGCCCTAGCGGGGTTGAACCGTCAGGTCAAGGATCTGCGCGGCCGTCTTGAGGAAGCCCAGGACGCCGAAGCCAATGCCCAGGTCCGGGCGCTGGCCCTGGCTGCCGCAGGCGATGGCGATGATCCCGCCCAGATGGCCGACCTGGCCGCCGACCGCACGCTGACCCAACTGTTTTCGCGCATGAACACCGCAGGCAACGGCGATCGCACCGCCTTTGATACCCGGTTCGTCCAGGTGGTCAGCCGGGCGGAATTGGAACTGAGCCGGGCCAGCAGCCAGGTCCGAACCTTGTCGACCTCTATTGATGCGCTGACGTTGCAACTGGAAGAACAATCCGCCGATCTGGTCGAACTGCAACAGTTACAGCGTGAAGCTGCCGCCAGCCGCCAGATCTATGAATACTTCCTGACCCGCCTGAAAGAAACCAGCGTGCAGCAGGGTGTGCAACAGGCCGACAGCCGGGTGCTGTCCGAGGCGGTCATCCCGCATATCGCATCCGCGCCGCGCAAGATGATGATCCTGGCGCTGTCGATCATCTTCGGTGCCCTTATCGGCGCAGCCATCGTGTTGGCGCGCGAACTGTCGCAAAACACCTTTCGCACCGGTCAGGATCTGGAACGCCACACCCACAAAACCGTGCTGGGCCAGGTGCCAACGATTTCCGCGCGCCGTCGCAAAAACGTGCTGAAATACCTGACAGACAAGCCGACCTCGGCGGCGGTCGAGGCAATCCGCAACCTGCGCACATCGGTTCTGTTGTCCAACATGGACCACCCGCCGCAGATCCTGATGACCACATCCTCGGTCCCCGGCGAAGGCAAGACCACGCTGGCGCTGGCGCTGGCCCACAACCTGTCTGGCCTGGGCAAAAAAGTGCTGCTGATGGAAGGCGACATCCGCCGCCGTACATTCGCAGAATACTTCGATGTGAAGGATCGGCAGGGTCTGCTGGCCGTGCTGTCGGGTGAAGCCAAGCTGGAAGATGTCGTGATGAAACATGATGAGCTGCATGGCGACATTCTGATCGGTGAAAAGACCAACACGAACGCGGCTGACGTGTTCTCCTCGGATCGCTTCGGCGCCTTTCTGGAGGAGCTGCGCGGCATCTATGACTATATCGTCATCGACACGCCGCCTGTTCTGGCCGTGCCCGATGCGCGCGTCATTGGTCAACGGGTTGACGCGATCTTGTATACGGTCAAGTGGGATTCAACCACACACCGCCAGGTCCACGACGGGCTGCGGTCATTTGAAAGCGTGAACGCCAAAGTGTCCGGCGTCGTGCTGAACCAGATCAGCCAGCGCGGCATGAAACGCTATGGCTATGGCGACAGCTATGGCGCGTATGACACTTATTACGACACCTGAGACTGGCCAAAGGGCTGTATGAAACCGCCGGGCGCGACAGCGTTCCGGCGGTTTTTATATGGTGAGCGCGCAGCCCCCATGCGGTCAGGTCGTGTCCACAGGCCATTGTATCACCCCCACCGCGCGGTCACGTAAAGGCTTCGTAAAGGTTTTCACGAATGGTTGGCGGGAATTTCAATCCGCAGCCCGGGGGCCATCATGACCGACAACTCCGCCAACCTGAACCTGCCCTATATCCAGCAGTCGCAGGCCCAGAAACACGTGACCCACAACGAGGCGATCCGCAAGCTGGACAGCCTGGTTCAGCTCAGCGTCATCACCGCTGATCAAACCACACCGCCCGGTGCGCCCGAAGATGGCGACCGGTATCTTTTGCCCGCGGGCGTCACCGGTGTCTGGGCCGGTCACGCGACCGAGCTGGCGACCTATGAAGACAACCTGTGGATCTTCTATCCGCCGCGCAAAGGCTGGCTGGCTTGGGTCGAGGACCAGGATCTGCATTTCTCGTTCAATGGCACCGACTGGGTCACGACCGGCGGCAGTAGCGCGTATCAGAACCTCGATTTTGTCGGCATTCAGGCCACGGCAGACACGACCAATCGCCTGACCGTCGCCGCCGAGGCCACCTTGCTGACCCATGGCGGCGCCGGGCATCAGGTGAAGATCAACAAAGCCGCCGACACGGACACCGCCAGCCTGCTGTTCCAGACCAACTGGTCAGGCCGCGCCGAAATGGGCACGACGGGCGATGATAATTTCCACATCAAAGTCAGCGATGACGGCAGCACCTATCATGAAAGCATGGTGGCAGATGGCACCACCGGCAAGGTCAGCTTTCCCTCGGGCGTCGAGGGTCTGGTGCCAACCGAATTTGGCGACGCGCCGCTGGTCAACACCGCCTATATCGCCTCGCAACGCCCCGGCCTGGTGACCAATGCGACCGGGCTGTTGGGGTCCAGCTACAACTACCCGGCCAGCTTTACCTTCGACGCATCGACCTCTCCCGACCTGCCCGCCAGTTTCCGGTTCGATGGGTACTATGGTGGCAAGGTTTTCATGGATGAGCCGATCCCGATCGACCCGAATCTGGTCTATCGCCTGGAAAGCTATCTGAAACAGGAGAGCCAGCCCGGCGACTGGTCGGCCTATACCAACGGTGAAAAGCATCGCCAATACATGGGCCTGGCCTTCTATGATGCGGATGAGCTGGAAATCCAAAACAAGCACCACATGCGCCACCGCCATGGTGGCACCGACAGCTTAACCACGCTGGCCGCACCGCTGACACCGGGCGACACCGCCGTGCAGGTGGTCGATACCAGCGGCTGGAACGAGACCGACAGCAATGTCGATGAACGCGGGCTGATCATCTTTGGGTATCAGGGCAGCAACGGACGGCGGCATGATTTTTACAGCCGTCTGGTGGAATACGATCTGTTCGATTTGGGTCAGGTGAACAAGACCACCCATGTGGTCACGTTGAACCAGGCTTTCCCGGTCTCGTTGGGCAATCCCGATGACCCGAACGGCACCTGGCCTGCGGGCACACCGCTGGCGAACTGTTCGTCCACCGGCGCGCTGCGCTATACGTTCTATACGGTGCTGTATGTGCCCGAGCTGGACAAATGGTACCGCACCGCCAACCACATCGGCGGGGTTGATCGGTCTGGCACCAACGACAAGGAAAACTTTCCGCCTGGCACCTCTTATGTACGCCCCTTCTGGTTGCCCAATTTTACCAACCGCAGCGGTGGCTATGCGGGTCATCCCGATACCGGCGCAGGCCACAGCGTCTGGTTCACAGGTGTATCGGTGCGCCGCGAGACCCTGTCAGCGCAGGAGCGCGTCCTTTCAGGCAGCACGTCGGGCAAGATCGACATCCGGGTGCCCAGCACCAATTTCGCCACCGGGTCTGTTTCCCTGATCAATCCGAACCAGGAGATCACTGAAACCTAAACACCGCCCGCAGTGTCGGACAGTGCCCCCTGGCGCTGTCCGACATCCAGCAGCTTCAGTTTTGCCTGGCAGGCAAAGGTTTCGCAGGAAGGCCTACAACCGTCTGGCCAGGGGCAACATCGTGGACAACCACCGCCCCCGCGCCAATCACGGCTCGATCGCCAATGGTCACTCCGGGCAGGATCTTGGCCCCCACCCCGACGAAAACATCGTTCCCCAGAACCACCGGGCTGGACACGGCCAAAGCTAGGGCCGGGACCTCGGCGGTCAGGTCATTTTTCGAGGAATAGATCGCCACGAAGGATGAAATCATGCAGCGTTCCCCGATGGTCACGCCACCACCTCCCGCCACCAGCGTGAACCGCGCAAGGTGGCTGTCGGCCCCCACCGCAATGCGTCCCTGCGCGCCAGCAGCCAGCTGACAGGCATCATTGACCCGTACCCGAGCGCCAAGATGGATCCGGTTCGAGCCCTCAAACTGCACGCCGCGCCCAACCTTCAGCTTCCGAGAAGACAGCAATAACGACCAATAGCCCCCACGAATTCTGCGCTCGACCGGATAGGCCCACCCTGGTCGAAACAGATTGACGAAATAGCCCGCCACCCGAGCTATCATTTCAATCAATAAGACTGGCACCAAGCGAAATATCATCCGGTAGCCTCCCAGTGTTTTTCGCGCAGCGATCTCTGCGCAAGAGGTATGTCACTTTGGCGGCGACTTAAAATCGACATCCAATAGTGGTGGCACACGAAAATCGCGATCGCATAGCGGATGAAAAACAGAACAGCCATTCCGAAATCTGCCAGCATGAACAAGACCAAGCAGAGCATCGTGATTGCATAGGGCACCCGGGCAAACCGTTTATCCGGGGCCGCAAGATAGTTGTTATAAGCCAACCGAATAACGCCCCCCACAAGCAACATGCCAAGGCCAATCCCCAGCCAGCCGAAATTCATATAGAGCTCGGCAATCCCACTCGGGGGGGCTCCGGACTTGGACCGCAAATCCAACAGATCATCCCCGACAAAATAACTGTTGCGAATGGCAGGCTTACCTGGCCAGAGCACACGGGGGATCGGTGCGAAAACTACGGCCGTATAGCTTTGCCCGAGCTGAAACACATCCCGCCGCTTGGTTTCCGTTATGATCGCCGCTGTTTTGGAGATGTCCATGAAATATGCCCCCCTGAGCGTGTGCTCTGCGCTGATCTCCAAGGCGGACAAAAGGTCGAGGTCTTTGGCCGAAACCTCTGATCTGCCGCGAATTTGGCTGGCAAAAGAGAGCGTGGCCAAAACCACGCCAACCAACACGATGCGTGCAAACTTTCGGCCAACTTTTTTGGGGGCTTTGCGGATTCCCCTAACCATAAGAAATGCGATGATCATGATCAAAACAGCGTTCCGTCGGCTTGATAAAAAGTAGCACAAGAACAGGAACACCGCCGTGAAGGTATAAACATTAAGTGCCTTTAGCTTTGGCGTGAACACGGCATAATACAGCGCGAAGATGAGCAGGAAATCCCCGCCCATCGTCAGAAAGCCCAACGATGTCGCATAGTCCCCCTGCTCCAATACAAAGTATTTGGTGGCCACCAGTTGCAAGGACATAACCTGAGTCAAAAAGCCCATTTTCCAAAAGAAGGTCATCATCAGGATCAAACTGACGCAGAACAGACCATAGTAGAAAATATGGGTCAGAGTCGGGTGCAGTCGCAGGCTTGTCGACGTCAGCCGAAGCCGTGTCTTTCCGACGGCTAGATATCCGACTAGAAAAGCCATAACTCCGTAAACCGTTGCAAACGCACCCAGGTCCAGGTTTTTGTCCCCGAAATAGGCAAGCCGGTGCGTAAGGTCGGAATTCAAAGTATAGGCAAGGTACAGCCCCTTGAGCGTGTAGCCGAACAAAAGGGTCCAGCCCAGAATGAACGTTGGGGGGGGGACAGCGGTCCCCCGCTCCAGTCGCGCCAGAACGAAAAACAGAGCGGTGGGCAAAACCGCAAGTACGCAAATCGTGAAGCTGTACATCAGAGTGGCTTCATCTTGTTTGGTCCTTGCACTTTCTTTGTAGGGTTGAGGATCGACCACCCCGTCCAACCCAGCTATTATCCACTTCATAACCTAATGTCACAAGTGCATGCCCCATGTGATGGTCAAACACTTCTCGGGCCTCTTGTGAAAACTTGCTTTTCCAATCACCGGCAACGCCTTTTCGCAGATAGCTTGACGTCTCTTCTTGCCCGGGTACGCGTTTCGCTTGGGATTGGAACGAAAACCGTGTGGCGATTTCGGCCGCACGTGCATGATCCAAAGGGTGCCCAAAAGCTTTCGAGACGTGCATCAGTGCATTGGCGCTGTCACGAAGCATGTCCTCATATTTCACCTCGGCCACAAGACGCGGGTGATTTTGCCAGTTTTCAACAAAATCACCCCAATGATACCACGGGTGTGTCTCTCCGCGAACAACCAGCTCGATAAAGCGCGGCAGATACCGTTCCACATCTTCCGGATCGTCAATACCCAATGCTTGGCGGGCTGCTTGGCGCGCGGCAGTCGACGAAAAGTTGTTTTCTCCCAGCCGGTGAAAATACAGCGACACCATAACATCGCGCCCATCGCGCCAAACCATCGCCGATGGCAGCCGGACCCGTTCTGCACGGTAATGCCCATGCAGGATAGAAGAGCGCAGCAACGGCAGACGGTTTCGTGGGAATGGGATCTCCAAGGCCTCTGCTAACATTTGTGCCATCCAAGACCCGCCACTTTTGGGGTATTCATTGATCAAGGGAAGGGTCGCGAAGGGGTTGCCGCCCATCACCAGTGCCAGACGGCTGGCCGCATTCAATCGGTGCCACCACCGCGTGTTAATTTGGTTGATCATGCATCGCGCTCCCACACCGGCAACGACCCTGCCGTTTGAACTTTTCATTCCGGTCCATTTTGCGTGCCTTAAACCTATGAATACGAAACTTCATCAGGTTGCCTCTCCTTCCAGAGCCGCGTGATGCGACGCGCGCCAATACGCCAATAGCCACGCAGACCAGCCTTGACGAAACGCGCCAGGGCATTGGTCGGGTGTGTTTGAACGGGTTCAGTCATCGGATCCACCTTCGGTTGCGCCGGGTGTGACGGGTGCGGCGTGAATGACCCGGCGGATCACGCTTGGCAAGAGCAACGCCGCGCCCATCAGCAAGATCAGGCCAAGCGCCACCGCCTGCATCACAGCTCCGGGGGCAGCGGCCATCAACGCCAACCCGCCAACGCCCGCAATCGCGGCCCCCAGCCCCGGCAGGCAGACGGCCAAAAGGAAGGGGCGCAGCGGCAGGGCGAATTCACGGATCACCACAATGGGCAGAACGCCCAGATGCACCACCACATGCAACACCGCATAGCTGACCGCAATCAGGTGCAGCGCGTCGCGCCCCGTTCCGCCCGCCGTGGCCAGCCAGATCAGGATCGCCGCGTTCACCGCGCCTCCGATCAGGATATATCGCGCAAACCGGCCAACCAGCCCCTTGCCCGACAGGAATTTCATCCAGTTTTCAGACAGCGACCGCGCCAGAATGCCAATTGCCATGATGCGGAACAGCTCGACCGTCCAGGCCAGATCCCAGCCGCTGCCCGTCAGGCTTTGCCCCAACCAAAGAGCGAAGATCTGCGGCGCCCAAATCACCAGAACGATAAGCGAAAAGAACGAAAACACCGACTGTACCCAGGTCGATCGCAGCACCATCAGGGCCGCGCCCGCCTGACCGCCGCCAACAAGGCGCGACATCATCGCGTCCAGCCCGATGACCAGCCCCATGGCGATCTGGCGTTGATATCCGATCAGCATGAACACAAGACCCAGCACCAGGGTTTCGGCCTGACCAAAGCTGGCGTTGACCACAAAGGTCGACAGGCGCAGATACAACAGGAACGCCACAACCAGCGCCGTGTTCCAGCCAAAGATGCCACCAACCCAGGACATATCTGCGCGTTTCACTGGTGCAGGGCGCACCCGATACCGCGCGTCAATCCGCGTCGCATAACCATAGGACAGCGCCTGTACCACCACATAGGCACCGGCGGACAGCAGAAAGAACAGGTTCGCCTGCGCCTCTTCTCCCGCGTCCTGCCACAGCCACAACACCGCCAGAACCGCGCCCAGATCCACCAGCCGCTCCAGCGCGACCAGGGCGTTGTAATGCACCACCCGACCCGACACGAGGATGCCATTCAACGCCGGTGTCGCCAGCGCCGAGGCCACCGTGCGCAACGCCCCCGTGCCCAACGCAACGCCAAACGCGCTGGCCGACAAGGCGCCCGTATCAAACGTCCCGCGCAGGGCATAAATCACCGCAAAGATCACCAGCGCAAACAGGGCCGCCGCGCCGCTGGCCAGCATGGCGATCCAATAGACGGACGCAAAGCTGCGCCCCTGCCCTTCGTCGTGGTTCAATCCCAGAACCGGGATCACGCTTTCCTGCACCACGATCTTGAAGAAATAGGCAAACCCCGTGCCCGCGATGATCAACAGATACACGACCAGGGCCGAGGGACCGATTTCCGCCACCAGACGGATGACCAAAAAGCCGGTCACAAAGGTGACCAACAGGCGCAGGTAATTCGAAATCACCCGCAAGCGGCGGTTTTCGCCCGCCACGCTCATGACGCGGCCTTCACGAACTGCGTAACGGTATCAACAAAGCCATCGGCGCAAGCATCCGCTTCAAACGCGGCGGCGCGGGCGTGTCCCTTGGCAATCAGCGCGGCGCGGCTGTCCCCGGTCAGGCTGTTTAACGCGGCCAGCGCGGCGGCAGTGTCGCCCGCAGGCACGATCAGCCCCGCATCGCCCAGGCTTTCACCCGCCGAAGTCGTGTCGGCAGCCAGCACCGGGCACCCCGCCGCCATGCCCTCCAAGGCAACCATGAAAAAGCTTTCCAACGCAGAGGATGTGACCAGCGCATAAGCGGCACCTAACTGCGCATACAGATCCGCACGGTTCAGATAACCGGTAAAGGACACGTCCGCGCTTGCCGCGACAAAGCTGCGATCCTCAGGCGACAGGCTCGCACGGATCGCGGCCTCATCCCCGACAAACACCAGCTTGGCCCCGGCGTGCTCTGCCTGCCAGGCGCGAAACAGCGTCAGCGTCTGGTCATTGCGCTTGTGCGGCGCCCCGCTGGTGACGCTGACCAAGGTGCGGTCCATATCGTCGTGCCCCACAGCCCCGGTGGGCGGCGTATCAATGCCGATATAGCGCACCGCTTCCGGCGTGGCCTTGGCCCCCGACAGGTCCTGAATGAACCGGCTTTCGAACAGGTTCAGATGCGAGCGCGACAATGCCGCGCGGGCCGCACGCCCCTGCATCAGCGCGCGCAAAGGCCCAACGGCCCGCACCCGATCGCCCATGGGCAGGAACGGAATGATATTGATATGATAGGTCACCTGCGGCAGCGCGACAGGGCTGTGATAGTTGAACGACAGGATCATATCGCCGCCCAGTTTCCGGCACAGACCCGGCAGCTGAAACCGGCGAAACAGGGTCGACCGCGCTGCGCCTGCGGCCTTGGGATGGTGCGAAACCGCGACCCCTTCCGGCAAAGAATGGGTGTCAAACAAGGGCCGCGACGCCAGCACCGTCACCCGCCACCCGGCCCGCGCAAACGCCCCCGCCAGACGCGCCATGACGACGACACCGCCGCCCCGGGTCAGGTTCAGCCCGTCCATCAGGATATGGCGATGGTCGCTCATCCGCGCTCCAATCCAGCGATCATTGCGCCCCACTGGTCCAGCACATGGCGCTGGTCGGCGGTGTCCTTGTACCAGGCCAGAACCATGTCACGGCTGGGTGGATTGTTCAGCAACTTGCGCAGCGCAGCCCCAATGGCCTCAGGCGTTGCCGCCTGTGCGACCGCACCAATCCCCGCGCTCTCCAGCCCCTGGGCCAGATGGCTTTCGGGTTCAACCAGCGCCAGAACCGGCACCCCCAACCCAGCATATGTCAGCACCTTGGACGGGTATGCGACGCGATAGATATCGGGGGTCAGGGACACCAGGCCAACACTTGCCTCCGCCACCAGATGTTTCGCCTGGGCAAACGGCAGAAACGGCCCGAACCGCACCTGCGGATGGTCGCCCCAGCGCGCCATCAGATCGGCCTGCGCCGCCCCGTCGCCCAGGAAAAACAGGTCCAGATCGGGATGGTCATCAAAACACTGCGCCACGCCTTCGGCCAGCAGGGGCAGGTTCTGAAACCGCCCCAGATTGCCGGCAAAAATCACCCGGCGCTTGGCGGGATCGCGGTGCAGCTCGGCGGGCGGCGCNNNNCCCCCGCCGCAAAATCATCCAGCGAGAAGTTGTTGATCACATGCACCGGCAATGCGCCCAGCCCCCGCGCGGCCAGCGTGTCGGCCATATCCTGGGACAGAACAATGATCGCCGCTGACCGGCGCAGCGTCTGATTATCCAACCATCTGAGTATCTTGGCAGGTCGTCCCCGACCCAAACGGCCGCCGGAATAGCCCGAGACCTCAGGGTGGATATCCATCATGTGATAGACAAATTTGGCCCCGACCAAACGCGCCGCAAGGCTGGCCCACCAGGCCGCCAAAACAGGCGGAAAGGTTGACGCCGTCACCACATCGGGGCGCAGCCGCAGCACGTGGAAAAACAGCGCCAAAGCGTAAAGAACCACGTTCACCGCCCGCAGCACCGGGTTCTTGCGGTTTTCCTGAAACACCCAACAGCGGCGCACATTCAAACGCCCCAGCAGTTCGCGTTTCGCCGCCAGCGCACCCACGTCGCGATAGGAGGGTTTGGAGGCAAACACATGCAC
The DNA here is from genome assembly GCA_002367285.1 of Rhodobacteraceae bacterium UBA3087. Lineage (GTDB taxonomy): Bacteria > Pseudomonadota > Alphaproteobacteria > Rhodobacterales > Rhodobacteraceae > Aliiroseovarius_A. The sequence goes on from DFBF01000088.1 coordinate 23,310, forward strand.
CTCGTGCCCCGCGTCCACCATGCCTTCGCCGATTGTGCGCAGCATCAAAGCATACGGTGCCGTATCGGGCCAAAAGTAACGATGGGTGAGCAGAAGCTTCATCTCAGCCGTCCAACATGGACAGGATGTGGCCGATCACCTCGTCCTGTTCGCCGTCGCTCATATCGCTGCCCGAGGGCAGGCACAGGCCTTGGTCAAACAAACGTTCATCAACGCCCGTGCCGTGGTATTGGGCGCCGTCAAACAGCGGCTGCATATGCATCGGTTTCCACAGCGGGCGGCTTTCGATCTGGTATTCCATCAGCTTTTCGCGCAGGTCTTCGCGGGTCACCCCCAGCACAGCAGGGTCCAGCGAGATCGCCGTCAGCCATTTGCTGGAATGGTATCCATCAGGTTCCGGCATGAAGGTGATGCCGGCGCGTGTCAAAGCGGCCTGATAGCGGTCGTTGATCGCACGGCGACGGGCCACACGGTCGTCCAGAACCTCCATCTGGCCCAGACCGATGGCGGCGCAGATGTTGGACAGGCGATAGTTATAGCCATAGGTCGAATGTTCATAGTGGGGCGCCGGGTCGCGGGCTTGGGTCGCCAGGAACCGCGCCTCATCAGCCAGTTTTGCGGATTTGGTCACCAACATACCACCGCCAGATGTGGTGATGATCTTGTTGCCATTGAACGACAGGATTGCGGCGTCGCCGCCCGTGCCGCATTTGCGTCCGCCCTTATGCGTCGCCCCCAGACTTTCGGCGCTGTCGACCACCAGGGCGACGCCATAGCGTCCGCACATGGTTTCCAGTCGTTCCAGGTCCACGCCCTGGCCGTACAGGTCGGTGGGCACGATGGCGCGGGGCAGACGGTTGGCCTTGTTCGCGTCTTCAAGCGCCTGTTCCAACAGGTCACAATCCACCGTCCAGCTGTCTGGCGACAGGTCGAAAAACACCGGCGTCGCGCCTTGGTACAGCACGGGGAAAATGCCACCTGCAAAGGTCATGGAACTGATCCAGACCTCAGACCCTGCGTCGACCCCAACCATGCGCAGCGCCAGGTGCAGCGCGGCCGATCCCGACGACAGACCGACACAGTGCAGCCCCCCGCCCAGATAGTCGCTGACCGACTGTTCAAACGCGTTCAACTGCGGGCCAAGCGGCGCAACAAAGTTGCTGTCAAACGCCGCGTTGACATGGTCGCGTTCGGTGCCGCCCATATGTGGGCGTGAAAGCCAGATGCGCATGCTATTCTCCGTATTCCGTCGGTATTTTTGTCGTCGTGTATCCGTGCGCCGCCAGGGGCGCCTGCATGATGTCCAGCGCTTCGGTGGGCAGATCACTCAGCAACGCGCGGCCCTTGCCGACCGATGTGCTGCGCACAGGACCGGCGGCTGTTGCAATGTCACTATCGCTGGCCTCGGTGCCCAGAAAGGTGAGGATCGCGGCCAAACTCCCCGCAGGGTTGGCGGTGAAATCCTCATAGCGCAGCGTCAGAACGCGGGCCGGGTCAATCTGCGCAAAGGCATCGTCCGCATGGCTGACACAGGCGGCCCACTGGCGGGCGCAGATTTCTTCCAACGGCGCGCCGTCCAGCGCCTGCATGCCGTCAAATCGTGGGCCCCAGACCGACAGGCGTTTGGTCTTGCCCAGCATCAACCCGACGCGCGATTTCACGAACGACCAGCCATAGATCGGCAGGTCGGACAGCGGCGTATAACGTGCCTTGGCGGTGAAATATGGCAGGCCCGGCAGTTCCAGATCTCCCTGCCAGCGTTTGCGCGCCGAGGCCACGACATCAACGCCTGAACGCACGATATGCACGTATTTCGCCTCGGGCAGGATCGCATCGACAAAGGGCACGCGCAGAGTATTAGCGCAGGTCTTTTCGACCACGAACCGGGGTTGTGCCGCCTGATGCCAAAGCCGTTCAAACGCGCCCCGGATGAACCGGCGCACAAGTGGGGTGGCGTTTGCGGCAGGGATTTCATCATTGGGCCAGGACAGGTTGCCGTGGCGCCAGATCGGGTTGATCTCGTCACAGGTCCAAGTCGCAAACTCCGGCAGGCGCGTCAGCATATCGCGCAGCGCATTGGTGCCTGACCGGCCCGCGCCGATGATCACGACAGGGGTGAATTTCAACGCAGAACAGCTCATCCACGCACCGTTTTCATGATATAGGACAGATCACCGCTCAGGCTCCAATTATCCATATATTCCAAATTGATACGCACCTTGTCGGGCCAAATCACGTTGTCATTATAGACCTCGGGGTCAGGTTGGGCCGCCAACAGTTCTTCCTCGGCGCGGTATTTCAACGTGGCGGGCCCGGTGATGCCCGGTTTCAGCTGCAACAGCCGCGTGTCAGCCCCTTGCAAACGGTCCATGTACCCCGGCACATCCGGGCGCGGACCGACGAATGACATCTGGCCCAGCAGCACGTTCCACAGCTGCGGCAACTCGTCCAGCTTCCAGCGGCGAAACCGGGCGCCCCATGTGGTGATCCGCGCGTCATTGGCCGTGGTCACCGTGGTGCCGCCGACGTTGCGCATGGTGCGCAGTTTCACGACCCTGAACGGTGTGCCGCCCTGCCCCACACGGGTCTGGCAGAAAAATCCGCTGGCGCCGGTGTCGCGCCCGGCGATGACCCAGGTGGCCGCAATAATCGGCCACAGAACCGACAGACCAAGGGCGGCGACCACCAGGTCAAAGCCGCGTTTCACAAGACGGTCACCTATCGTCATGGGTGCGAATTCCGTCCCATTGATTGGACAGCCGCGCGGTGCCCAGAACCAGGCTGACCACCCGCTCAGAGGTGTTGGTGATGCAGTAATCTGCGGGCACCGGATGCGGCGTGCCAGCGGCTTCACGTTCAGCAAACATCCGGGTGACGGCGTCGATGCCGCCCAGCATGGTGTCGCGGTCCAGCCCGGTCATGATCAGGCAGCCAACATCGACGCCTTCGGGCCGTTCAATCGCATCGCGCGGGGTGATCGCGGGAAAGCCCAACATCGAAGCCTCTTCGGCAATCGTGCCACTGTCGGACACTGCACAAAAGGCATTCATTTGCAGGTTGTTATAGTCGTGAAAGCCGAAGGGCTTGGAATACTGCACCTTGTCGTGGAACGTCACATCCAGCGCCTCGAGCCGCTTGCGCGTGCGCGGGTGGGTCGAGACGATGACCGGGAAACCATAGCTTTCGGCCAGCGTGTTCAGCGTGTCCACCAGCGATGCCAGACGCGCCGGGCTGTCGACGTTTTCTTCGCGGTGCAGCGACACGATGAAATACTCACGCCGTGTCAGGTTCAGGCGTGTCAGCACGTCCGAGGCCTCGATCTGGTCGCGGTAATGTTCCAACACTTCGCGCATTGGGCTGCCGGTCAGGTTGATGCGGCGATGTTCCAGCCCTTCGGCCAACAGGTGGCGGCGCGCGTGTTCGGTATAGACCAGGTTGAAATCGGCAATGTGGTCGACCAGACGCCGGTTGGTTTCCTCAGGCACATTGCGATCGAAACTGCGATTGCCGGCCTCCATGTGATACACGGGCACCTTCATGCGGCGCGCCATGATGGCGGAAATGGCGGAATTCGTGTCACCTAGGATCACCACCGCGTCGGGTTTCTCCTGTGCCAGCGCCTTTTCGACCTCGGTCAGGATGCCGCCCAGGGTCTCGCCCAGGCTACCGCCGCCAACGCCCAGAAAATGGTCGGGCTTGCGCACGCCAAGGTCCTCAAAGAACACTTCGTTCAGCTCGTAATCCCAGTTCTGTCCGGTGTGCACGATCACGTGGTCCGTGTACTGGTCCAGCCGGTCCATCACGCGGCTCAGGCGGATGATTTCGGGGCGTGTACCCAGGATGGTCATGACTTTCAGCTTGTTCATGGCAGCACCTTATCCGCGTAAGTATCAGGGTTTTCGGGATCAAACAGGTCGTGGGTCCAAAACAGGGTCAACAGATCGCCGCCGCCTACGTTTTCGATCGAATGGGTGTGCAGGGTGGGCATGTCGACGGGCGCAGGTGCGTCACCGGTGACGCGGTATTCCCAGACCTCGTCAGACAGCACCTTGCGGATGCGAATGATCGCTTCGCCTTGGACCACCAGAAACCGTTCGACCTTGCCCAGATGGAAATGATCGCCGCGCGTGACGCCAGGCTTGGTGGTCGACAGGAATGTCTGGCCACCTCCGCCGCCTTTGACGGCTTCAAACAGGGTGCCACGTGCGTCAGAGTTCAGCGTCAGGGGCCGCGGCCAGCCCCCCGGATAGGTTGCCGCACGATAGCTGTTGAACAGCTGACGGGTGAAATTATCGGACAGATCGGGAAAGACATTGGCGCCGTAAAGGGTGTGGAAGCCCTGCAACACTTGCAGGAGCTGTGGCACACTGATGTCCCGCGCGTCAGGCGCCAGATCGCCGTTGAGGCCGCTCGATGCGGCGTCAATGGCGGCCCCGGCGGCGGCACCTGCATGCAGCAGATTGACCCGGCCCTCAGGGTTCACGCTGGGCGTATCCCCAGCGATGACTTGGGCGATCAGCGTCGCAGTCACATTGTTGTAATGGGGCCGCGCGCCTTCGCCAAAGATATGAGGCAGGATCAGGTTGGTGAACCTGGGTGTCGCCGCCGACAAAACCTCGGCGGCACGCGCTTTGCCGCGACCATAAGGCGTATCGCCGCCCGCGTGGGTCGAATTGGCATAGACTACGTGCGGCCAGCCGTCCAAGGCATCGGCCAGACGCTGAGCAATCGCCGGATTGGCGGCCTCGACCACCTCGTCGGCTGCGCGGTTCACGCCTGCGAAATGCAGCACCATGTCGGTGCCCTTCAGCGCCGTCGCCAGTGCGACGTCATCGTCAAACGCGGCGTGGTCCAGCGCGACGATGTCCCAAGGGGCCGCGCGCCCCTTGAACCCGGCGGCGCAGTTCGCGGCATGCAGGCGCGCATGCGCGTGCCAGCCGATCAGCCCGCCCGCGCCCGTGATGACAACCCGTTTCATTTGCCAGCCTTCCAGGCGGCCAATTCGGCCTGCACTTCGGGCAGCGAAAACAGCAGATCCTTCACCCCCTGCACCGACAGCTGTTCGGTGTTGTGGGAATGGTAATCCTCAAACGTCTTGGTCTGGGTGTCGCCTTCGGAAAAGAACGGCTTATAGTTCAGATCGCGCGTGTCCAGCATGATGCGGTAATAGTCGCCCATGTCTTCGGAGCTGGCCAATTCCTGCGCGGATGCCAGCGTTTCGTACAGCTTTTCCGCGTGACGCCAGCCGATATTTTCGACCGGATGATCCGGCAGGTCGAACAGCTCTTTCAACGCCTGCACCAGGTCGGCGATGGTCGAGGCCGGCGCTTTCTTGATAAACAGATCACCCTGACGGGCATGTTCAAACGCGTAGTTCACCAAGGCAACGCTGTCGCGCAGCGGCATCAGGAACCGCGTCATGGTCGGTTCGGTCACCGTGATCGGCTTGCCCGATTTCAGCTGTCGGATGAACAGCGGAATGGCGGAACCACGCGAATACATCACATTGCCATAACGCACGCAGGAAATGATGGTTTTGCCATCCGGCCCCAGATCGCGGGCCGCCGCTTGGGCGTGTTTTTCCATCATCGCCTTGGACATGCCCATGGCATTGACGGGAAAGACCGCTTTGTCGGTCGACAGGCAGACCAGGCTTTGCACATCGGCGCGGATCGCCGCGCGGATCACGTTTTCGGACCCGATCACATTGGTGCGCACCGCTTCATGCGGGAAGAATTCACAGCTGGGCACCTGTTTCAGCGCGGCGGCGTGAAACACGCATTGCACCCCGTGCATGGCCCGTTCCACCGCATCACGGTCGCGGATATCGCCGATGTAATACCGCACCCGATCTTCGCGCAGATCATTGCGCAGCGCGTCCTACTTTTCTTCGTCGCGCGACAGGATGCGAACCTCGCTCACGCCCTGCTCCAACAACCCGCGCAGCATCGCCTTG
>DFBF01000102.1:0-16170 GCA_002367285.1 Rhodobacteraceae bacterium UBA3087
GGCGCTGACCGCTTTTCGCCTTGGTGAAAAGCGCCACGCCCAACCGCCAGAAGGGCCGCAAGGCCCCGATGGTCGGCGGGAGTGCGCCGTGGCGAGTGCCCCCCAGCGAAAGCGCCGCGGCCTCCTCCAACATCCTGCGGGCCTTGGGTCTGATCACATCCCCCGCCGCATCATTCACCACAGCTTTTTCCAGCACGGCGCAAAAAACTGAGGCAGATCAACGCAAGGCGCGGCACTTGGAGATATCCTCAAGGCCAATTCGGTTCGCCGTCGCCATTTTTAGTGCGCGAATCAGCCAGACAGGAAAGGGAACCCCATGGCCACCACCCCCCCGCACAGCCCCCGTACCGCATTGATCTGTGGCCCCTATTTGTCCGGCAAGACCTCTCTGTTCGAAGCCCTTCTGGCCGAAGCTGGCGCGTTGCAACCCCATGCGTCGGCCCAGTCCGCCTTTACCATCGCCGACCATTCGCCAGAGGCTCTGGCCCACGGCATGGGCACCGAAATGAACGTCGCCACCGCCGATTATCTGGGCGAAAGCTGGACCTTCATTGACGTGCCGGGGTCGGTCGAACTGGGCCAGGAGATGCAGGATGCGATGGACGTGGCCGACATCGCCGTGCTGGTCGTGGAACCCGACCCGGCCAAGGTCGTGACCTTCGCCAGCCACCTGAAAGCCCTGGAGCAGGCCGACATTCCGCATGTGATTTTCATCAACAAATTCGATAAACACGACAATTCCGCCCGTGAATTGATGGAGGCTTTCCAGGCCGTGTCGTCCAAACCGCTGTTGCTGCGCGAGGTTCCCATTCATGAGGACGGGCAGGTCACGGGCTATGTCGATCTGGTCTCGGAACGCGCGTTTCATTGGCAGGAAGGCAAGCCATCGACCCTGATCCAGCTGCCCGAAACCGTGCTGGACCGCGAGACCGAAGCACGCACTGAAATGCTGGAAGGTCTGGCGGATTTCGACGACGCCTTGCTGGAGAAGCTGCTTGAAGACGTGACCCCCACGTCGGACGAGGTCTATTCCGACATCTCGAAAGACCTGGCCAGGGATCTGGTTGTGCCGGTCTTTTTCGGATCAGCCACGCACAACCACGGCGTCCATCGATTGATGAAATCCCTGCGCCATGACGCGCCCGATGTGACCGCAACCGCCGCCCGTCTGGGCGCCAGCGGCACAGCCTCACAGGTGAAAGTGTTCAAGACGCTTCAGGCCGGCCACGCAGGCAAGATGTCGATGGCGCGGGTTCTGGGCGGTACGCTGACCACCGGAGACACGCTGAACAGTGAACGTCCGGCCGGAATGAACGCCATTTTCGGCGGCAAGCTGAGCCCGGTGAAAGACGCCCCCGCAGGGTCTGTCGTGGGCCTGACCAAATTGGACAGCGCCGCCACCGGCGACATGTTGACCAACACCGGGCGCACGGCCACAGATCGCGCCGCCCTGGCGCCGTCTTATGCCCAAGCCATCAAGGCCGCCAGCCGCGCGGATGACGTGAAACTGGGTGACAACCTCAAGAAATTGCTGGACGAAGACCGGTCCCTGTCGGTGCGTTTTGACACGCTGAACGGTGTGCAAGTTCTGGAAGGTCAGGGCGAAATGCACCTGAAACTGTGCCTTGAACGGCTGGAAAACCGCACAGGGTTGAAGGTCGACGCCGAGACGCCGCAAGTGGCCTATCGCGAAACCATTCGCACAGCTGCCGAAAAGCGCGTGCGCCACAAGAAACAGTCCGGCGGCCATGGTGAATTCGGCGAGGTCGAGATCAAGATCGCTCCGGTGGCGCGGGGCGACGGCAACGCCTTTGACGAAAAAATCCACGGCGGCGCCGTGCCGCGCCAGTATATTCCAGCGGTGAAACACGGTGTTGATGACGCGCTGGAAAAGGGCCCGTTGGGCTATCCGGTTGTTGATGTGTCGGTGACGCTGACCGACGGCAAACACCATTCGGTCGACAGTTCGGAAATGGCGTTTCGCAAGGCTGGTGGTCAGGCCATGCGCGACGCCCTGGCCGACGCGAAACCGGTGCAGCTGGAACCGATCAATGCGGTAAAAATCAAGGTGCCCGATCAGTTCATTTCCGGCGTGCAAAAGATCGTCATGGGTCGTCGCGGCCAGATCCTTGGGTTTGAGGCGCTAGGCGGCTGGACCGGCTGGGAAGAGGTGCAATGCCAGATCCCGGCCTCGGAAATGGGCGATCTGATCATGGAGTTGCGGTCGGCAACCATGGGGGTTGGCAGCTTTACCGCCGAATTCGACCACCTTCAGGACATGTAACCCACCCACATCGCAAAAATCGCCCCGCGCCGGCCCCTGGCGCGGGGCTTTTCGCATTTACGAACTTTTTTTCTTGAATGTTTCGCTTTGTGAAATATATCTCGCCACCCCAAGCCCAAAGGATTCGCCATGGCCACCTGTGATCCCGACGCGATCCCCGATCCGACACATGATCCCGATCTTGCCCCCGAAGTGCGGGCAATGATCGGCACCTTCGTTTTGTTCACACGTATCCAAGCCTGTATCGACCACATCGCCCCCAACGATGCGCTGAACGACAACCAACGTCACCTGCTGATGAAACTGGATCGACCCAAGCGCATGGGCGACCTGGCGCGGATCATGAATTCACTGCCCTCAACCCTAACCGCGCTGGCCGACACGCTGGAAACCCGTGGCCTGGTGGAACGCCTTCGCGACCCCGAAGATCGCCGCGCCTGGCTGCTGCAACTGACCGCGACAGGCAACGATATCCGCTCGGACATGCTGACCAGTGCGGGGGAAATATTTCGCGAGGTCACCGACCTCAGCCCCGGTGAGATGGCGACTTTCGCCAGCCTGACCGACAAGATTCGCAGCCACTTGCTGCTTTCGACATCTCAAGAGGGACCGTCCAAATGAAGACCCTGACCAAGGCGCTTGCGCTGACTCTTGCCTTCGCCCTGCCTGCCACCGCACAGGACGAAGTCGCCCCTGCCCCCGTTGCCCCCAAACCCGTGAAACTGATGACCGTGCAGGCGGGCGACACCCCGCCCGCCCGCCAGTTCTTCGGCAAGGTCGTGGCGCGCCAGACCGTTGATCTGGCCTTTCAGGTCGGTGGCGAGGTCACCGATTTCCCGGTGCTCGAAGGCCAGATGATCGAACAGGACGAACTGATCGCCTCGCTTGATATGGAGATTTTCCAGCTGCAATTCGAACAGGCTCGGCTGCAAAAGGATCAGGCAGATCGTACCCTGGCCCGCCTGTCGAAACTGGCCGGAAGCTCGGTCAGCCAGGTGATGATCGACGATGCCGAAACCGCACAGATGCTGGGGGCTGTTGCCCTGCGCCAGACCGAATACAACATTGAACACGCCATGCTGATCGCACCATTTGATGCGCTGGTGGCGGCGCGCCTGACCTCGGAACACAACATGACGGCCGCCGGCTCCCCGGTCGTACGCCTGCATGACATGTCCGAAATTCGCGTCGAAATCGACGTGCCCGAGGTGCTGTTCCAACGCACCAAAGAAAGCGACGCGGTGTCGATCATGGCGCGGTTTCCGGCCAAGCCTGGCCAGGAATTCCCAATGTATCTGCGCGAATTCAATGCCGAGGCCAGCGAAACCGGTCAAAGTTTTCGCGTGACCCTGGGCATGGAGCTGGTCGATGATCTGCACGTTCTGCCGGGCAGTTCGGTCGAAGTGACCGTGCGCATGATGACCGGCGCGACCGGGATCACCCTGCCATCAACCGCGCTGATCCCGCTGAACAGCGCGGGCGATGTGGCGGTAATGCTGTATATGCCGGGCGATGACCCTGACGCGGGCAAGGTGGTGCTGCACCCGGTCACGGTGGTCGTGACCAACGCGGGCACATTCGCCGTGGCCGAAGGCCTGTCGGGCGGCGAAGAAATCGTTCTGACCGGCGCCACCGCGCTGAAAGACGGCCAGGCGGTGCGCCGCTTTACCGGCTTTTCGAACTGAGGGGCGGGCACATGATCAACGTCGCACGCGCCTCTATCACCAAACCGCTTTACACTTGGATCATCATCCTGATCTGCCTGTTTGGCGGTACCTATGGATTTTTCAATCTAGGTCGCCTGGAAGACCCGGCCTTTACCATCAAGACCGCGGTAATCATCACCCAATATCCCGGTGCCAGCGCCGAACAGGTCGCCACCGAAGTGTCCGAACCGCTGGAAAGCGCAATCCAGAAAATGGGCGAAGTGGATATCATCACCTCGATCAACCGACCTGGCATGTCACAGATCACCGTTGATATTGAGTCAACCTTCGACGGCACCGAACTGCCTGAGGTCTGGACGAAACTGCGCGCGCGTGTGCGCGATGCGGCAGGATCGCTGCCGTCGGGCGTGCGGGCACCTGTTGTGAACGACAGTTTCGGCGACGTGTTCGGGCTGTTTTATGCAATCACAGCCGAAGGGTTTACCGACGCCGAGAAACACAAACTGGCCACCTTCCTGCGCCGCGAATTGCTGGCGATTGATGGCGTGGCCGATGTGGATGTGTCGGGCCTGCCGGACGAGGTGATCTTTGTCGAACCGGATTCAACCCTGGTCGCCAATCTGGGCGTCACCGCGCAAGCGATTGCCAGTGCGATTGCCTCAGCCGACAGCGTCGCGCCTGCGGGCAGCGTTGACAACAACGGCAGCTCTACTGCCATTCGCACGCCCGAAGGGTCGGATACGGTGAACGCCATTGCAGGCCTGTCGGTCGGCATCGGCGGCCAGGTGTTGAACCTGGTAGACGTGGCCAACGTGTCACGCGGCCGGGTTGATGACCCGTCGGTGATCATCCGCTTCAATGGGACCGAGGCCTTTACGCTGGGTATCGCTGGCCTTGCCACCGAAAACATTGTCGAGGTCGGCCACCGTGTCGACGCGCGCCTGGCGGAACTGTCGGTCGACATCCCCGTCGGGGTAGAGCTTTTGCCGATCTATCAACAGCACCTTGTGGTCGAAGAGGCCTCGAATGACTTCCTGGTCAACCTGGCCATGTCGGTGGCCATCGTCGTGATCGTTCTGGCCTTATTCATGGGCTGGCGCGCAGGCGTGGTCATTGGCACGACCTTGCTGCTGACCGTGGTCGGGACCGTTCTGTTCATGTGGCTGTTTTCCATCGAAATGGAGCGTATTTCGTTGGGCGCACTGATCATCGCCATGGGCATGTTGGTGGACAACGCGATTGTGGTTGCGGAAGGCATGCAGATCTCCATGTTCAACGGCAAGAATTCCCGCGATGCGGCGGATGACGCGGCGGCCAAGACGCAGATCCCGCTGTTGGGTGCCACGGTCATCGGCATCATGGCCTTTGCCGGCATCGGCCTGTCACCAGACGCCACGGGCGAATTCCTGTTCTCGCTGTTTGCGGTCATCGGTATTTCGCTGTTGCTGTCCTGGGTGTTGGCCATCACCGTCACGCCGCTGCTGGGTCATTACCTGTTCAAACAGGGCGAAGATGACGGCGCGGACCCTTACGGCGGTGTCTTCTTTCGCACCTATCGCGCGATCCTGCAGGGCGCGTTGCGGGTGCGCCTGTTGGTGGTTGCCGCGCTGATCGGCATCACTGTGTTCTGTTACGCAGGCTTTGGCTTGATGAAACAACAGTTCTTCCCGAACTCGAACACGCCGCTGTTTTTCGTGCACTACAAACTGCCGCAGGGCACGTCGATCCACACCACATCAGACCACATGAAGCAGGTCGAAGCCTGGTTGGCCGAGCGTGATGACGTCGTCTCGGTCACCACATTTGTTGGCAAGGGCGCAACGCGTTTCATGCTGACCTATGACGCCGGGCGCCCGAACCCGTCCTATGGCCACCTGATCATCCGCACAGACCATCGCGACGACATCCCGGCGCTGCAAGCTGACCTGGAAGCGTTCGGCCGCGGCATGTTACCTGAGGGTGAATTCCGCACCAAGCGTCTGGTGTTCGGCCCCGGCGGCGGTGATCCGATCCAGGTCCGGTTCTCGGGGGCCGACCCCGAAGTGCTGCGCGTTCTGGCCGCCAAGGCCCAGGAGCGCATGGCGCAAGCCTCGCCCAATGTGCTGGATCTGCGCACCAACTGGCGCGAGCGCGAACTGACGCTGAAACCGATCTATGCCACGCAGCGTGCGCAGCGAGCGGGTATTTCGCGTGATGATGTGGCGAGCATCCTGGAATACTCCACCGATGGCTTTCGCGCGGGCACTTTCCGCGAACGCGAGCGCCTGATCCCCATCATCCTGCGACGGCCACAGTCGGACACCACCAACCTGATGGACCAACAGGCCTATTCTTCGGTGACGGGGGCACAGGTGCCGATGGAACAGGTGATCGAAGGCTTTTCCTATGAGGTCGAAAACACCTTGGTGCATCGGCGCGACCGGCTGTCCACCATCGCGGTGGGGGCCGATGTGCCTGCCAGTATGACGTCCGCACAGGTCCACGCCGAAATCCGCGCGACAATCGAGGCGATGGAGATCCCGCTGGGCTATCGCATGGAATGGGGCGGCGAGTTCGAGAACTCGAACGATGCCAATGAAAGCCTGGGCAAACAGCTGCCTGTGTCGCTGTTGATCATGGTGCTGATTTCGATCCTGCTGTTCAATGCGATCAAGCAACCGATCATCATCTGGCTGCTGGTGCCGATGTCGGTGAACGGGGTTGTGCTGGGGCTGCTTGGCACCGGGCTGCCCTTCACCTTCACCGCCCTGCTGGGCATGCTGTCGCTGTCGGGCATGTTGATCAAGAATGGCATCGTGTTGGTCGAAGAAATCGACCTGGTCCGCGCCGAGGGCGTGGCCCTGCGCGAAGCCGTGATCACCGCGTCCGTGTCGCGTCTGCGCCCGGTCTTCCTGGCGGCTGTCACGACCATTCTGGGCATGGCCCCGCTGTTGTCGGACGCGTTCTTTGTGTCGATGGCGGTGACGATCATGGGCGGGTTGGCGTTTGCCTCGGTCCTGACATTGGTCGCGGCCCCGGTGTTGTACCACCTGTTTTTCGCCCGGTCGGAACGCCGCGCAGTGGCGGCGGCCCAGGCAGCGGATCAGGCAACCTGAGGCACCCTACGCCCGTCGCACCAGATGCGGCGGGCGCCCTTTAACTGGACGCCGCACGAAACCATGCGTCGATCTGGGCACGCTCTTCGGGCTCCATCCAGGTGATATTTGCTGGCGGCATTGCCGTGGTGCGCCCCGCTTGCAGCCAGATCAGCCGTGCGTTCGCCGCGACCTCCTGCGGGGTTTCCAGCAAGATGCCCTTGGGCGCGGTGTGAATGCCGGGCCAGCCCGGTTCACGCGCATGGCACATGGAACAGCGGCCCAACACGATATCGGTCGTATCCTCGAACCCTTGTGCTTCGGCAAAGCGTGCCTCGCTTGCCGTAAAGGCGCGCGCCTCAGCTTCCTCCAGATCACCGTGGTCCGGCCCGATTGATGACAGCGCCACGATGGCCACGAACAGCGCGGCCGTCACCGCCCAGGTCCACCACAGATTGCCCTTGCCCGCGTGATGGGTGTTAAAGAAATGACGGATCGTCACCCCCATCAGGAACACCAACGCCGCGATCAACCAGTTGTATGTGCTGGCAAATGCCAGGGGATAATGGTTCGACAGCATCAGAAACACGACCGGCAGAGTCAGGTAATTGTTGTGGGTCGACCGCAGCTTGGCGATCTTGCCGTACTTGGCCTCAGGTGCCCTGCCCGCCTGGAGATCCGCCACCACGATACGTTGGTTCGGCATGATGATGAAAAACACATTCGCCGTCATGATTGTCGCCGTGAACGCGCCCAGATGGATCATCATGGCCCGACCGGTGAATATCTGATTATACCCCCAGCCCATCACGACCAGCAGCCCAAACAGCAGCACCATCAACAAGGTCGGCCGCGCGGCCAGGCCGGATTTGCACAGCCGGTCATAGACGATCCAGCCAATGGTCAACGACACAGCGGACACGGCAATCGCCTGCCACGGTGCGAATTCCACCTTGGCCGCGTCGATCAGGTACAGCTCGCTTCCTGCCCAATAGACGACCGCCATCAAAGCCGCACCGGACAACCAGGTCGAATAGCTCTCCCATTTGAACCAGGTCAGGTCATGCGGCATGCGGGCCGGTGCAATGGCGTATTTCTGGACGAAATAAAATCCGCCGCCATGCACCTGCCATTCCTCACCTGTCACGCCCTGACGGCGGTCGGTCGATGGACGCAAACCCAGATCCAACGCAATGAAATAAAACGATGATCCGATCCAGGCGATGGCCGTGATGACATGCAACCAGCGCACGCCAAAGGACAGCCACTCCATCAAAAAACTCAGTTCTGGCATGTCTTGCCTCCTATTCGCTCTACCACAGGCTAGCGCAGAGGCGTTTTGATTTGTATTGTTGAAAAATGTCAATCTGCTTCAAAAAAAGCCTATGAATACGCCATGGCCTATCTCGATAATATCCGAACCTTCGTCCGTGTCTATGAGCTCGGCTCCATGTCCGCCGCCGCGCGTGATCAGCGCATTTCGGCGGCGGTCGCCTCTGCGCGGATTTCGCAGCTCGAAGAACACCTGAACGTCCGTCTGTTTCAGCGTACGACGCGCAAGCTGAACCCGACCGAACAGGGCACGCTGTTCTATCACGGCGCCTGCAAGGTTCTGGACGCGGTGGACGAGGCTGAAGCGGACGTCTCAAACGTCACGCGAACCCCCCGCGGCACCCTGCATGTGGCGGCCCCGCTGGGCCTGGGGCGGCGGGTGATCGGCCCCGCCATGCCAGCGTTCAAGGCCCTGTATCCGCTGATTAATATCCGCCTACGCCTGTCTGATCGCAAGCTGGATCTGGCGCAAGAGGGGCTGGATGTATCCTTCTTCCTGGGCCTGCCCGAAGACAGCACCCTGCGCCTGCGCAAGATCGCCGACTGCCCCCGCATCCTGTGCGCCGCGCCGTCCTATCTGGACGCCCATGGCGCGCCGCAAACCACCGCCGATCTGGTCGGTGAGGCGCATGATTGTCTGAACCTGCGATACCCCGGCGCGCCGGAATTCCAGTGGCCGCTGCAAACACCGGGCGGGGTGAAGCGCATCAACGTGTCCGGCCCGTTCGAAAGCGACGATGGCGATGTGCTGACCGATTGGGCACTAAACGGCCATGGCATCATCCTGAAACCGATGTTCGAGGTGGCCGACCACCTGGCCACTGGCCACCTGGTGCCGGTGTTGCCCCAAGAGCCGCCGATCCCGGTGCAAATGGCCTGTCTGTACCCGCATCGCAAGCAGCAGGACCCGAAAGCCCGGCTGTTCATCGACTTCATGGCGGATCAAATCAGTCGCGCCATGCAGCCCCAATAAGTCCTTCAGGTATTTCTTGAAGATCATCCGCAAACTTTCGACTTACAAAACAATCCAGAACAGGAGAGCCCCATGACACGATATCCCCGAGACATGCGTGGATATGGCGCCACCCCCCCGGACCCGAAATGGCCGGGCGGGGCGAAGATCGCCGTGCAATTCGTCGTGAATTATGAAGAGGGCGGCGAAAACAACGTGCTGCATGGCGACGCGGCGTCTGAGGCGTTCCTATCAGAAATCGTCGGCGCCGCCGTCTGGCCGGGTCAACGCCATTGGAACATGGAATCGGTCTATGAATATGGCGCGCGCGCCGGGTTCTGGCGGCTGTTGCGCCTGTTTCAGGAAAAGCAGATCCCAGCCACCGTTTACGGTGTCGCAACAGCTCTGGCCCGCAGCCCCGAACAGGTCGCCGCGATGCAGGCCGCCGATTGGGAAATCGCCAGCCACGGGTTGAAATGGATCGAATACAAAGACGCCGCCCCTGAGGATGAGCGCGCCGATATGGAAGCAGCCATTGTGCTGCACACCGAGGTGACGGGCGAGCGCCCGCTGGGCTGGTACACAGGCCGCTGTTCCGACAACACCGTCGATCTGGTGACCGAAGAGGGCGGGTTCCTATACGTCTCGGACAGCTACGACGATGATCTGCCCCATTGGCACCAGCGCGGCGACCATCAACAGCTGGTCGTGCCCTATACGTTGGACGCCAACGATATGCGGTTCGCCACGCCGCAGGGGTTCAATTCCGGCGATCAGTTCTTTACCTATCTCAAGGACAGCTTTGACGCGCTTTATGCCGAGGGCGACGCGGGTCAGGCCAAGATGATGTCGATCGGACTGCATTGCCGCCTGATCGGACGCCCCGGGCGGATCATGGCACTGCGCCGGTTCATGGACTATGCGGCCAGCCATGCAGACGTGTGGTTTGCCCGGCGCATCGACATTGCGCGCCACTGGCACGAACATCACCCGCCGCAGGTCTTCGCGCGCCCCAGTGCGATGGACCACGACACCTTTGTCGCAACCTTCGGTGGCATCTTTGAACACTCGGCTTGGGTGGCCGAGCGCGCCTTTGATCTGGAACTGGGGCCGTCACATGACAGCGCCGTCGGGCTGCACAACGCCCTGTGTCGCGCTTTTCGTGCCGCCGCCCCCGACGCGCGTCTGGGCGTGCTGTGCGCCCACCCGGATCTGGCCGGAAAGCTGGCCGCAGCAGAGCACCTGACCGAGGAAAGCACATCAGAACAGGCCAGCGCCGGATTGGACATGCTGACCGACGCGGAACGGGCCGAATTCACGGTGATCAACGACGCCTATACCGCGAAACATGGCTTTCCCTTCATCATCGCCGTGCGCGACAACGACAAGGCGTCAATCCGGGCCGCCATGAGCCGCCGACTGGACAACGCCACCGACGTCGAATTCTCGGAGGCCTGTCGCCAGGTCGAACGCATCGCGCATTTCCGCCTGATGGACCTGCTGCCATGACACGCGTGATCCGCCCCCAGCCGCTGACGGCCCGGGGCTTTGCGCCTTTTGGTGATGTGCTAGAGGCCACGGGCCCAGCGGACAAGATCATCAATGCAGGGCTGTGCGGGCGGTATCATGACCTGGCACAGCTGGATTTTGCCGACGGGCGCGCCGGCATCAGTCTGTTCAACGCCGAGCCGCGCGCCCTGCCGTATGAATGCGATCTGGTCGAGCGTCATCCGGACGGCAGCCAGGCCTTTCTACCGATGAGCCAGGCACCATTTCTGGTGATCGTTGCGCCCGATCTGAACGGCATACCCGGGGATCCGCAGGCCTTTCTGACCGCGCCCGGACAGGGTATCAATTTTCACCGGGGCACATGGCATGGGGTTCTGACGCCGCTGTCCGCCCCCGGTCTGTTTGCCGTCGTCGACCGCATCGGCCCCGGCGCAAACCTTGAAGAATTCCGGTTCGAGAAGGGACTTTTAGTCGAACCGTAATACGTAACCCGACGTTAAGACCGGGTGCGACGCTGACAGTGAAACAGGGAAGGAACCCCCATGACTAACCATGCCATTGGCACGCCGGAACAGCTGCGTGACCCGAATTATACACCACCGCTTACTCAGGCGATTCCGCTGGGAATTCAGCATGTTTTGGCGATGTTTGCCTCAAACATCACACCCGCGATCATCATCGCCGGCGTCGCTGGCTTCGGCTTTGGCGCACCCGGCGCGGACATTCCGTCGCTGGTTTACATGATCCAGATGTCGATGTTCTTTGCCGGTGTCGCGACGTTGATCCAGACCATCGGCATCGGCCCCATCGGCGCACGCCTGCCCATCGTACAGGGCACCAGTTTCGCGTTCCTGCCGATCATGATCCCCGCCGTTCTGGGCGCAGGCACGGCGGGCATGGCGGGCCTGATGACCGGTGTCATGCTGGGCGGTGTCTTCCACTTCTGCCTGGGCTTTTTCATCGGCCGCATCCGTTTTGCCCTGCCGCCGCTGGTCACGGGGCTGATCGTGCTGATGATCGGCCTGGCGCTGGTCAAGGTGGGCATCGAATATGCCGCCGGGGGCGCGGGTGATTTCAACCGCTCAAAACCCACCTGGGGGGGCGGCGCGAACTGGCTGCAAGCCATGGTCGTGGTCGTCGTCACGCTGGGCGTCAAGTTCTTCACCCGCGGTTTCATGTCCGTCGCCGCCGTGCTGCTCGGCCTGATCGCGGGCTATGTCGTCGCCTTGATGATGGGGTCCGTCAACTTTGGCAACGTCGGCAACGCGGGCTGGTTCGCCCTGCCCTCGCCGTTCAAATTCGGGTTCGAGCTGAACTGGGCAATCATCATCGGCATGTGCCTGATGGCGTTCGTGTCGGCGATTGAAACGGTCGGCGATACATCCGGCATCACCAAGGGCGGCGCGGGACGCGAAGCCACGGACGACGAAATCGCAGGAGCGACCTTCGCCGACGGTCTGGGCACGGCCATTGCCGGTGTGTTCGGCGGGCTGCCCAACACATCGTTCAGCCAGAACGTCGGGCTGATCGCCATGACGGGGGTGATGAGCCGCCACGTGGTGACCATTGGCGCGATCTTCCTGATCGCCTGTGGCCTGATCCCCAAGGTCGGCGCGGTGATCAACACGATCCCCTATCCGGTGCTGGGCGGCGGCGTCATCGTCATGTTCGGCATGGTCGCGGCGGCAGGGATCAACATGCTGTCCGAGGTTAAGTGGGACAAACGCAACATGGCCATCTTCGCCATCTCGCTGTCGATCGGCCTGGGCTTTCAACAGGTTCCCGAGGCCCTGGCCGGGCTGGGCGGCACCGTGAAGGTCCTGATGACCTCAGGCCTGCTGCCCGCGGCTGTGATCTCGATCGTGCTGAACCTGGTGTTGCCGGAAAACCTGGACTGATCCACAGCCTGAAGGTTTGAAAAGTCAAAGCCCCCCGATGCCTGTCGGGGGGCTTTTTTCTCGCCCCGGCGCGGGCGGGGTGGGATGCCACGGACCCTGCCGCCTTATCCAACCCATCCAGGGTGGGAGGCCGCGATGGGGCGCGGGGCGTCGTAAGACGCACCGCCACCGCCCCGCAGGTGACAATCCTTCACAATGATTTTGTGATCAGTGGCCTCACGATGATCGGCCTCAGCGTGCCAGCACGGCAAGCTGTCCCTTACCGACGTGGCAGCGCCATATGTCGGTTCACGTCCTTGTACAACAGATACCGAAACGGCCCCGGCCCGCCCGCGTAACAGGCCTGCGGGCAGAAGGCGCGCAGCCACATGTAATCGCCTGCTTCGACCTCGACCCAGTCCTGGTTCAGGCGATAGACCGCCTTGCCCTCCAGCACATACAACCCGTGTTCCATCACATGGGTTTCGGCAAAGGGGATCACCCCGCCGGGCTGAAACGTCACGATCGTCACATGCATGTCATGGCGCAGATCGGTCGGTTCGACAAACCGCGTGGTGGCCCAGACGCCATCGGTGTCCGGCATCGAAGTTGGCGCCACGTCCTGGTCATTTGTCACAAACCAGTCGGGGGCCTCTAACCCGTCAACGGGTTCATAGGCCTTGCGGATCCAGTGAAACCGCGCGGGCACGTCGCCCGTGTTCCACAGCGCCCAGGTCTCACCGGCTGGAATGAACGCATAGCCACCTTCGCCCATCTGGTTCACCTGCCCCCCCAAGGATAGCTCAACCGTGCCCTCGACCACGAACAGCACCGCCTCGGCGCCCGAGTCCAGCTCGGGCCGGTCCGAGCCACCGCCCGGCTGCACCTCGGCGATATACTGCGAAAAGGTTTCGGCAAACCCCGACAGAGGGCGCGAGATCACCCAGAACCGTGCGTCTTGCCAGAACGGCAACAGCGAGGTGACGATATCGCTGAACGTGCCCTTGGGGATGACCGCATAGGCATCGGTAAACACCGCCCGGTCGGTCAACAGCTGGGTTTGGGGCGGCAGTCCGCCATGGGGTGCGAAATAACGACCGTCGCTCATCCGATGTCCTTTCAAAATACGGGGCGGAAAGGCGCCGCCCAGCCCCACAGAACCGTTTTCCCTGCGCAATGCCAACCGATTTCACAAAGAAGCTTTTGCTTGGAAAAGCTGAAAGTACCCGGCGCGCCATATGCGGGCTGGGCCCGGGCATCAGCGAAACAGCTTTGCCACACCTGAAAGGACCCTCGGCTTGTTTTTTGGCAGACCGGCACGCGGGCGATGTCTTCGGCGAAATCGCAGGTTCTCTTGACCTCCACGCACAGCCGTATGATCTCTGGACATATGTTTTCGGAATAGGATCGAATCGTGCGCATTCTCCACACTGCCGACCTGCATCTGGGCCGCCAATTGCATGGATTTTCCATGACGGACGATCACGCCGTGATCCTGGATCAGATCCTTGCGGCCCTGGAGACGCACCAGCCCGACCTGTTCGTCATCGCCGGAGACCTGTTCGACCGCCCCGCCCCGCCGGCCACGGCAATGCGCCAGTTCAACCGCTTTCTGACCCGCGCTCGTGCGGTCTGTGACGCGGGTGTGGTGATGATTGCGGGCAACCATGACAATGGCGATCGGATCGAAGCCATGGCGGTGCTGGCCGACCCTGATCAGGACTTGATCCGGGGCGCCTTGCGGGCGGATGAGCCGCCGATGATCCTGCAAGATGACGCGGGGCCGGTGGCCATATCGGCCCTGCCGTTTGCCTATGAATACGCCGCGCGGGACTGTTTTGACGATGACACGATTGCCACGCCCGAAGACGTGATCCGCGCCCAAATCACCGCAACCCGCGCCCAGGTGCCCGTAGGCGCGCGCTGGGTGGTCGTGGCCCACGCCTTTGTTGCGGGGGGGGACAGCTGCGACAGCGAAAAATCCCTGACCCGTGTGGGCGGGATCGAATATGTCTCGGCACAGGCCTTTGAGGGCGCCCATTATGTGGCGCTGGGACATCTGCACAAACCGCAATCCGCCGGGGCCGAACACATCCGATATTCCGGCGCACCGCTGGGATTTGGGTTTGACGAAAGCGGCGATGAAAAATCCATGTCGCTTGTCGATCTGGCTGGGGATGGCACGGTTCAGATCACCACCCTGCCCTTTGCTCCGACACGCCAGTTGCGCGTCCTGCGCGGCCCGCTGGAGGAGCTTTTGGCCAGCCCCCCGTCACAGGATTTCGTCAAGGTCGTGCTGACCGATGACACGCCGCAAATCGACCCGATGAAGCGCCTGCGCACGCCCTTTCCCAACACCTGCCTGCTGACCTATGAGCGCGACGAACGCGCGCCTGAATTCAAGGCCGACAGCACCGCAACCCGCGCGCTTTTGGACGATCCTGTTAGCCTGATCTCAGATTTCCTGAGCCGCACCCGCGACGACCCCACACGGGACAGCGAAATCCCGTTGATTGCCACGGCCCTGGCAGATCTGGCCCGCAAGGAGCATGACGCATGAGACCACTGCGCCTGACCATGACCGCCTTTGGGCCTTTTGCGGGCACAGAAAACGTGGATTTTCGCGCCGCGCTGAACGCGGGCCTGTTTGGTATCTATGGGCCGACCGGGGCGGGAAAATCCTCGATCTTCAACGCCATGACCTTTGCCCTGTTTGGCGACACCGCCCGGCTGGGCAAGGACGCCAGCAGCCTGCGGTCGGACCACGCCGAAGCGGCCACACTCACCGAGGTCAGTTTCGTCTTTGAACTGGGCGACAAGCGGTATCACCTGCGCCGCCTGCCCGACCAGGACCGCCCCAAGGCGCGCGGCGAAGGCACCACCCGCCAGGCCCACGAGGCCTATTTGTTCGACGTGACCGGCATCGCGCTGGACCAGATCACGCCCGACGCCCCCGGCACGGTCCTGGCCGAAAGAAAAGTGCGCGAGGTCGATGCCTGCGTTCTGGATCTGCTGGGCTATGGCGCGGCGCAGTTTCGTCAGATCATCCTGTTGCCACAGGGCGATTTCGAACGGTTTCTGACCTCGGGCACCGAAGACCGTTTGGACATCCTGCGTCAGCTGTTTGATGTGTCGCAATACCGCCGCCTTGCCGATGCATTCAAGGAACGCGCCGCAGGTGCCCGGCGCGAGGTGGAACAGGCGCGGTTGAAATACATTGGGCGGCTCGAAGGCGAAGGGTTCGACAGCCGCGACGCCTTGCAGCTGGGCATTGATCACGCCAGCGCGACACTGGCAGACATGACCACACAGGAAGCCACCGCCAAGGCGGCCGCGGACCAGACGGCACAAGCGCTGGCCAAAGCCCAGAATTTGCATCACGCCTTTGGCGCCGCACAGGCGGCCAAGGCCCGGTTGGCACAATTGGAACAACAGACCGACCAGATCAACGCGTTGAAATCCCGCCTGACGACGG
>DFBF01000102.1:16254-16473 GCA_002367285.1 Rhodobacteraceae bacterium UBA3087
AAGGTGCCAAAAACCTCGCCACCGTCGCCGCGCAAGCCTATGACGCGCTGTCCGCCCGCGCGGGTGAAATTGACGCGCTGAAACAGACCGGGGCCGACCTGATGCGGTTTGGCGAAACCCTGAAGGCGGCAGCGGCGCATAAGGACGCGCTGACGCGCGCGTCTCAGGCCCAGACTGCGGCCCAGGGCGCGTTGAGCACGGCGCAGGATCAGGCGACGA
>DFBF01000235.1 GCA_002367285.1 Rhodobacteraceae bacterium UBA3087
AAATCGGCGACCGCCTTGGTGTTGGCATCCGCGCGGGCGATCAGCCCCTGAAGGCCCCCGACCGAGCGGGCCCAATCGAGCGCGAACAGGTAGTCTTCGACAGCCAGCATCGACGGCGTGTTGATCGTGGCGCCGGTAAAGATGCCTTCGATCAGTTTGCCACCCTTGGTCATGCGGAAGATTTTCGGCAACGGCCAGGCGGGGGTATAGCTTTCCAGACGTTCCACGGCGCGGGGGCTCAGGATGATGACCCCATGCGCGGCCTCACCGCCCAGAACTTTTTGCCAGCTGAACGTGGTCACATCCAGCTTGTCCCAGGGCAGGTCCATCGCGAAGGCGGCCGAGGTCGCATCGCAAATGGTCAGACCTTCGCGGTCATCAGCGATCCAGTCGCCATTGGGAACCCGCACGCCTGAGGTGGTGCCGTTCCAGGTAAAGACAACATCGTTGTTGAAATCGACCGAGGCCAGATCGGGCAGTTCGCCATAATCGGCGGTCTTGGCAATCGCATCCAGTTTCAGCTGTTTCACCACATCGGTGATCCACCCGGCGCCGAAGCTTTCCCAGGCCAGCATTTCCACGCCACGCGCACCAAGCATCGACCACAGTGCCATTTCAACCGCGCCCGTATCAGACGCAGGCACGATACCGATTTTGTAATCGGCCGGGATGCCCAGCACCTCGCGGGTGCCTTCGATCGCTGCCTTCAGCTTGTCTTTGCCAACGGCGGCACGGTGCGACCGGCCAAGGGCGGCGTCCGACAAAGCATCCAGGGTCCATGTGGGGGGTTTGGCGCAGGGGCCAGAGGAAAAACGCGCGTTTGCCGGCCGCGCTGCCGGTGTCGTAATAGCCATTGATGCTACCCTTCCAGATATATCGCCTCTCGTTGGGGAGAGGTGTCCCACGGACGCAAATACGGGCGGAACGCTGCGGGTGCAACAGGAAAAATGGTGAGAATACGCCCCTTTGGGGGGCGAAAGCGTCGGATTTGTGTCGGATCGGAAACGAAAGCCACAGAGGGCGGCGCCCGACCCTGGGTGGGCGAGAAGCGCCCTCCCGTGGGGAGGGTCGGGCGCTGCACGGGCTTTCAGCCTGCGCCTGTTGCGGCTTCTAAACCACATAGATCGTTGAATTTTCTAAGGAATACCTTCAACGCACGCCCACCATCAGGTGAGCGTGCATTTCGGGTGATTTGTCAGTCGCGCCAGAACCCGTTCGCCTGCGCCACGGTCTGGAAATTCGTCGCCACGACCTGTGACACCGCCGTCAGGCTATCGGCGCTGTTGGCGTAATCGGGGCGCATTTTGCCGCGGGCGTCGTCATCGGGTTGGGTTTTCTTGACCGCCATACGCGACAGTTTGATGGCCAAGTCATAGCCGTCTTCGGGGGTGGCGGTGATCAGCGAGGGAAGCCAGGACATAGGGTGCCTTTCAAAAATGATGGGTGCGCCACCCTGCGGCGGGGTCCGGTGAACGGCAAGGCCAAAGCAGAGGCTGTGTCACAGTGGCACAGCCTGGAACGTGTCCTTGAGCAGCTGGGCTGAGACCCTCAGCGCGGCCTGTTCTTCGCCGTTCAGGTCCGGGGTCAGGTCGCCCAGCAACCACCCTTGCCAAGGATGCGCGGCAGCGACAGGGGCACGTCGGTGATGCCCTGAACCTCAGGTGTCAGCATGGACACGGATTGCACCGAGCGTTCATCACCTCCTCGGCGCCGCGCAACGCGTCATAGCCGCCCGCGCGCACCTGTGTCGTCGCCGCAAATGGCAGCGCATGCGAGATGTCTTCGGCCTGGGCCGCCCCCAGCGCCGGGTTCAGGTCCACCAACACGATTTCGCGCGCCGACCCCAGCAGGGCAATGGCATATCCAGCAGACGCGCCGACCTGTCCGGCACCGACTATTCCGACTTTCATGGCGGGGATCCTTTTTGCCGTTAGCGATAACAGGCGCCAAGACTGGTGCAAAGGCACGTTGCGTGTTCTATGACGGCGCAAAATGCCACGGAGAGTTCCCATGTTCACGGCCACCCTGCTGACCGCCCCCACCAAACGCAACCTGGACCCCGCGCTGGTCGAAAGCCTGCGCAATGCCTGGGGCGGCGGCGATGCGGTGTGGCTGGCGCCGGACGAGGCCGCCGAATTCACGCTGGAGACCATGCCGGCGAACCGCTGGGACGTCTGGGCAGATATCCAGGGCATGGGTGTGGATCTGGTGGTGCAGCCGACCAAGGGCCGGGTGAAACAGATGCTGCTGGCCGATATGGACAGCACCATGATCCAACAGGAATGCATTGATGAGCTGGCGGACGAAGCAGGCGTCGGCACGCGCGTGAAAGACATCACCGCACGAGCCATGAACGGCGAGCTGGATTTCGACGGCGCCCTGCGCGAACGGGTTGGATTGCTGAAAGGGCTGGATGCGGGCGTGATTGATCACGTGCTGGCCACGCGGATTACCCTGATGCCCGGTGGGCGCGAAGTGCTGGCCACCATGCACGGCGACGGGGCCTATGCGGCGCTGGTGTCAGGCGGGTTCACGGCGTTTACGGCCAAGGTCGCAGACCAGCTGGGGTTCGACGAAAACCGCGCCAATACGTTGAACGTGGCCGATGGCGTGCTGACCGGCACCGTGGGCGAGCCGATCCTGGGCCGCGCCGCGAAAGTCGCCGCACTGGAGGAGATCACCGCCCGGCTGGGCCTGGGGCATGATCAGGTGATGGCGGTGGGCGACGGGGCGAATGATCTGGGCATGCTGGGCCTTGCGGGCGCGGGCGTTGCCATGCACGCAAAACCCTCGGTGGCAGCGGAATGTGACATTCGCATCAACCACGGCGACCTGTCGGCCCTGCTGTTCATTCAGGGCTATGGGCGCGCTGATTTCCTGACCTCGTAGCGCTCCCGCCAATCGTTGACGCTGCGCGTCGCCTCTTGTTGGGCATGGCCGCTGCGCGGCAGTCTTCTTGCCTTCGGCGAGGATATTTGGAGCAAGAGGAAGATACCAAACATTAACCTTAATGCGCGATGGTGGTATTGCGGTACAGGCGGGGACGCCGATGACCGCGCAAGGGGAAGAGGTATCCTTTTCCACAGGGGGTTCCGGATAGGTTCCCCCTTTTCCTCTTGCCAAAAATATCCCCGCCGGAGGCAGGCGTTTGCCTGCAAACGCATCAGGTGGCCCGGCCAGGCTGCACCTGCCGGAGGACAGGACGCAGCTGATTTCGCCTAGCTTAGAAGCGTCGCTGCCGGGCGAATAACCCCCGTCGTCACGCCGCGCCAGTTCGTGACTGGCGCATTCATGCGCTTCAGGGTCGCGGGGTGGTCTGCCGCAAGTACGCCCAGCCGCACCAGAATGGCCGCAATCGCACATTCGGCGCCCCGCGTGCCGCCATCGTCGATCTTCAACGCCACGCCCAGTTTTTGGTGCGGCAGGATGGCGACAAAGAAGGCCTCGGCACCGGTTTTCAAGGATGCGGCCCCACCGGCGGCGCGCATGAGTTCGGTGCAGGCGCGGGTTTCACCGGCCACCAGCTCTGGGTGCAACGCCATCGCGTCGCGCAGCCGGGCGGCGGCGGTTTCACGCGTGCCGGCCCCTTCGCGCGCGCCCGCGAAAAACCCCATCGCGCGGGCCATGCCATGCAGCGATGTGGCGAAATTCGGGGCCGAACAACCGTCGACGCCGTATCCGGGACTGGTCTCGCCCGTGACCTCTTCAAAGGCGGCGCGTACGGCCAATTGCACCGGGTGGTCCAGGTCGATGTATTCCGGCCCCGCACCCAGATGTTTGGTCAGGGTCAGGAACCCCGCGTGTTTACCGGAACAGTTGTTGTGGATCTGGCAGGGGCTGGAGTCAGAGCAGAGGATGCCCTTCATCGCCGCCGGGTCTGCGGGCATTTGTGCACCGCAGCGCAGGTTGTCATCCCCCATGCCCAGATCGGCCAGCCACCGCGACACGCGATCGGTGTGGATCGCCGCCCCCTGATGCGAGGCGCAGGCCAGCGCCAGGTGTTCGGTGCTCAGCCCCGCCGCATCGGCCGCGCCGCTTTCGACCAGCGGCAGCCCTTGCAACATCTTGGAGGAACTGCGCGGCAGCACAATTTTGTCCGGATCGCCCCAGCTTTCGACAATATTGCCCGCGTCATCACACACGACCGCATGGCCCATGTGACGGCTTTCCATGAAATCTCCGCGCCAAATTTCGGTCAGCAGCTCGGCTTGGGGCATTTTTCAGTCTCCTGAGAAGGTGTTACGCGCGATTTTCCGCCAACGGGGCTTTCACAAATCGGCAAGTTTACGTTAAACTGCCTGTGCAGACTTGAAAACGGCCCACGCATCAAAAAATCCCGCGATAGACAGGGAAGATGAAATGGGCCCCTGAGGCAGAGGCAGCTGGAGGCTGTGTTGACTATGAAATCGATTATTGCACGAGGTATGTGTATCCTGGCGCTGTCGCTGGCCCCGATGGGTGCCGTTGCGCAGGACAGCTCGAACCGGGTTGCTGCCAATACCGACTGGAGCGTCTTTGAAGAGAGCGGCAAAAGCGAATGCTGGGCCGTTTCGATCCCGAAGGAAAGCACCATCACCCAAAACGGCCGCCTTGTTGCCGCCAACCGGGGTGACATCCTGTTGTTCGTCAGCTTCTGGAAGGGCCAGAACGGCACCGGAGAGGTCAGCTTTGCAGGTGGCTATCCGTTCAAGAACGGGTCAACCGTGACGCTGACCATTGGGGCGTCGACCTTTACGCTGTTCACCGATGGTGAAACGGCCTGGTCCGAAAATGCCGATCAGGACGCCAAGATCATTGCCGCGATGAAACGCGGGGCGCAGGCTGTTCTGGTGGGGGCTTCGGCACGCGGCAAGCGGACGGAAGACAAGTTCTCGCTGTTGGGCTTTACCGCCGCCGTGGATGACGCGGGCAAGCGCTGTAACTGACGCATTTGCTTTTGCACCGGAACGCCGCGCGGTTTTCACTGTGCGGCTTTCTGCGTGATGCGCATCGCGTGACAAGCCCTGAAAGCTGCGGTATAGACTGCCGCCTTGCCGATAAGGATGCGCGCGATGACCCCTCAGGACCCGATCAAGGCCCCGATCACCCAGGATGTGATGACGATCCCCCGCAAAGACGCGGAGGGTGACAAGAAGAACCTTGTCGGCCTGACGCGCGATCAGCTGCGCGAGGTCTTGATTGCCGCAGGCACGCCCGAAAAGCAGGCCAAGATGCGCACCGGCCAGATCTGGCAGTGGCTATACCAGTGGGGCGTGCGCGATTTCGACGCGATGACCAACCTGGGCAAAGCCTATCGCGCCATGCTGGACGAAACCTTTGTGATCGCGGTGCCCGAGGTGGTGACCAAACAGGTCAGCCAGGACGGCACGCGCAAATATCTGGTCCGCATCAATGGCGGCCACGAGGTCGAGGTCGTCTATATCCCCGAAGAGGGGCGCGGCACGCTGTGCATATCCTCGCAGGTCGGCTGTACCCTGACGTGCAGCTTCTGCCACACTGGCACGCAGAAATTGGTGCGCAATCTGACCGCGGCCGAAATCGTCGGCCAGGTGATGGTCGCGCGTGATGATCTGGACGAATGGCCCGTGCCCGGCACCCGCACCGATGATGGCGCACGCCTGTTGTCCAACATCGTGCTGATGGGCATGGGCGAACCGCTGTATAATTTCGAAAACGTGCGTGATGCGATGAAGATCGTCATGGACCCCGAAGGCATCCAGCTGTCGCGCCGTCGCATCACCCTGTCGACATCCGGTATCGTGCCGGAAATCGCGCGTACGGCGGATGAAATCGGCTGTTTGCTGGCGGTCAGCTTCCACGCCACCACCGACGCGGTGCGCGACACGTTGGTGCCGATCAACAAGAAGTATAACATCGAAACGCTGCTGGACGCCCTGCGCGCCTATCCCCGCGTTGCCAATTCCGAACGTATCACGTTTGAATATGTCATGCTGCATGGCGTGAATGACAGCAACGAAGATGCGCATCGTCTGGTCGAATTGATCAAGGGCATTCCTGCCAAGATCAACCTGATCCCGTTCAATGAATGGCCCGGATCGCCCTATACAAGGTCGTCCAACAACCGCATTCGCGCCTTTGCCGACATCATCCATGCGGCCGGGTATGCCAGCCCGGTGCGCAAGACCCGTGGCGAAGATATCATGGCCGCCTGTGGTCAGCTGAAATCGGCCACGGAGCGTGAACGCAAATCGCGCCGCCAGATCGAAGCCGAGGCCGGCATCAAGGGCTGATCGCTTGACCTATCGGCACCGCCAAGGTGGATATGAGGTCGATTAACCGTCTGTTCACCATGTGGCGCGATGATCTTGGGCATGGAATCAGTGACCTTTACCCTCCCCGCCCAAACCCTTGAAACGCTTCGCATGATTGCCGAGCGGGACAAGATTTCGATCACCCAACTGATGCGCGCTGCCGTGGTCAAGGAAGTGTACCATCGCGGTGCAGTCTGCCCGCCGCCGCCCGTGGAAATGGCCCCCTATGAGGGGCTGCGGCTGGTCTGAGACGCGCGGAAACAATGCCCGGGCACCACCCTGGAACTGTTTCCAAATGCCCCACAAAGGCCCAAATTCCGGACTTTTTCCGCCACCCTGCCCCGTCAGTTTGCAGCTGAGCAGACATGAAGGAGCAGAAACATGCCCGCAACTGAAACCGCGTCCATCCTGGACTTTGTCATCAAGCAACGCGCCCATGTGCTGAGCTTTCGCGAATGGAAACACCGGCTGGCCGGGTTCGGCTTTTCGATTGATCAGACCGCCCAGGGGCACATGATTACCAAACTGCCGGGCCATCGCCGCGTGTGCAGCCTGCCGGACGCCTATTGCGCCTGAACCAGGGCTTTGACCGGGGCAACAGGGTCTGACCCACCGCCCCGGCCTGCCCGGTAAAACAGCCTGTTACCGACCGGGAAGGGTGCTGCGCGCGTCGCCCTTGCCTTCCCAGGCCTTGATCGCCTCGACCGCCTCGGCAGCCGTTTCGACGAAGCGAAACAGCTCCAGATCCTCGGCGGAAATGGTGCCCGCATCCGCCAGCGCCTCCCAGTTGATGATCTTTTCCCAGAAATCCCGCCCGAACAGCAGTATCGGCACGCGTTTCATACGGCCGGTCTGGATCAGCGTCAGGCTTTCAAACAGTTCGTCCATGGTGCCAAAACCACCGGGGAAGATCACCACGGCTTCGGCCCGCATCAGAAAATGCATCTTGCGGATCGCGAAATAGTGGAAGTTGAAACACAGGTCCGGCGTCACGTATTCGTTCGGCACCTGTTCGTGCGGCAACACGATGTTCAGCCCGATCGACACGCCCCCCGCATCGGCAGCACCGCGGTTGCCCGCCTCCATCACACCCGGCCCGCCACCTGTGACAATGACGTTTTCCTTGTGACCGTTCTGCTTGCTGACCTCGGTCATCAGCCGGGCAAATTCGCGCGCCTCGTCATAGTATTTCGACAGATCCGCCAGGGTCTTGGTGCGCGCGCTGTCCTTTTTGGACGGCTCGGGGATGCGCGCGCCGCCGAACAGAACGATGGTCGATTCGACGCCATATTCCTGCATCAACAGTTCGGGCTTCAACAGCTCGAGCTGCAACCGCACCGGGCGCAGGTCATCGCGGCACATGAAGTCGAAATCATCATAGGCCAGTTTATAGGCCGGGGCGCGGGTTTGCGGCGTGCCCGGCGTCTTGTTCGCGGCCTCGCGGTCCTGATGGGAATCCCTCATCGGGTGCCTGCGGTCGTCTTTCATGGCTCTACCTTCGTTTCTGCCGCATTGCGCGGTCTGTTCCCAGGCACTATAGCCATGCCAAGATACGACGCCACACACATCTGAGGGATCACATGTCCAACGCCCAACTGGAAACTGCCATCGAAGCCGCCTGGGAGGCGCGCGACACCATCACGTCAAACACCGGGGGCGAAACCCGCGAGGCGATCGAGGCCACGCTGCATGCACTGGACAGCGGCACATTGCGGGTTGCCGAACGTCGCGACAGCGGCGATTGGCACGTCAACCAGTGGGCCAAAAAGGCCGTGCTGCTGGGGTTCCGCATCAAGGATATGGAACATCAGGACGGCGGCCCGCAAGGCGGCGGCTGGTGGGACAAGGTCGACAGCAANNTTCAAAGGCTGGGGCGATCACGAATGGAAAGAGGCGGGGTTTCGCGCCGTTCCCAACTGTGTCGTGCGCAAATCCGCCTTTATCGCGCCCGGTGTTGTGCTGATGCCCAGCTTTGTAAACCTGGGCGCCTATGTGGACGAAGGCACCATGGTCGACACCTGGGCCACGGTCGGCAGCTGTGCCCAGATCGGCAAGAACGTGCACCTGTCGGGCGGCGTTGGCATCGGTGGCGTGCTGGAGCCCATGCAAGCGGGTCCGACGATCATCGAAGACAACTGTTTCATCGGCGCGCGCAGTGAGGTCGTTGAAGGCTGCATCGTGCGCGAGGGTTCGGTCCTGGGCATGGGCGTGTTCATCGGCCAGTCGACCAAGATCGTTGACCGCGAAACCGGAGAATTCACCTATGGCGAAGTGCCCGCCGGGTCGGTCGTCGTGGCCGGGTCCATGCCGTCGAAGAACGGGGTCAGCCTGTATTGCGCGGTGATCGTGAAAAAGGTGGACGCGCGGACGCGGTCCAAAACCTCGATCAACGATCTGCTGCGGGATTGATCCCGGTGATGCGTATTCTTCCGGTCATCTTCTTCGTGCTGACCCCGTCTTATGCCGGGGCGGGCGACTATGATGGCATCTATCGTCCGCAGGGCAATTGGGCGCAAGGCTGGGACTGCGAAAACATAGGTATGGATGGCGGTGCCATTGCCATTCGCGATGGTCGCTTGGAGGGGGTCGAAAGCCTGTGTTCGCTTGACAACCCCACACCGGTGCGCGGTCTTCAGGCAACATTGTATGACGCTGAATGTGCCGCCGAAGGCGATCTGTATTCCTATCGGATCATGATTATGCGCACTGCAAACGGTATCGCAACCGTGCAACTTGGCGGCGTGGTATCACATTTTGAGT
>DFBF01000025.1 GCA_002367285.1 Rhodobacteraceae bacterium UBA3087
GGATGTGATGTGTTCCAGCTCGCGCATGGTGGTCAAACGCAAGGGGGCGGATCGCCCCACTGTGCTGGCCTGCACGCTGCTGCCCTATGCCGATGGGTTCGACATGGGCGCCACGTTGCAAGAGGCGGAAAAAGACGTGGCCCTGAACCACCCGCATTGCGCAAAATTCTGTGTTTTGGGCGGGGCCAGCTGTTCCGCCTGACCTTTAACATTGTTAACCTCGGATCTCGGCGATGTTTAACATCTTACACCCCGCACATCCGGGTTTGTTAAACTTGTGAAACCATCATGCAGAGCAGTTCGAACATGATCGACGCCCCCAAATAGGCGGTGCCGCCCGAGGCGTCAAACGGCGGCGAGACTTCGACCAGGTCCGCGCCGATGATGTTCACGCCCTTAAGTGCGCGCACGACCTGAAGCGCCTGATAGGAATTCGGCCCACCGATCTCGGGCGTGCCGGTGCCGGGTGCAAAGGCCGGGTCGACGAAATCAATGTCATAGCTGACATAGGTGTCGCCCTTGCCGACGATATCACGCGCCTCATGCATGACATCATCGACCCCACGGGCATGGAATTCCTCGATGCCAATCACGCGGATGCCGACGCTGTGCGCAAAATCACGGTCTTCGCTGTCATAGGCCGTGCCGCGAATACCAATCATGCAGACACGGGTCGGGTCCAGCAGACCTTCCTCGACCGCACGGCGAAACGGCGTGCCGTGGGTATACATCGTGCCGTTGAAATAGCTGTGAAACAGGTCGGTGTGGCTGTCGAAATGCACCATGCCAACGGG
This sequence comes from Rhodobacteraceae bacterium UBA3087, assembly GCA_002367285.1. Lineage (GTDB taxonomy): Bacteria > Pseudomonadota > Alphaproteobacteria > Rhodobacterales > Rhodobacteraceae > Aliiroseovarius_A. The sequence continues at coordinate 795 of DFBF01000025.1, forward strand.
GGCGTCCGCCGCCAAGCTGCGCAAGATCGGCAGAGTACACAGGTGGTCACCACCGCCGGTCAGCGGTCTGATCCCTGCCGCTTTCACCCGATCATAGAACGCTTTCATGCGCGCCAAGCTGTCCATCACGTCGGCCGGGTTCGGTGCGACGTCACCCAGATCGGCACAGTTCGCGGCCTCGAACGGGCGCACATCGGTGGCGCCGTTTTGGGCGCGGATCATGGTCGACATATCGCGCAGCTGACGCGGCCCATGGCGCGGACCGGGGCGATTGGTGGTGCCGCCATCCCAGGGCGCGCCGATCAGGCCGATTTGCACGTCTTCGAGGCGCGCATGGTCAAAATCCACATGCGGCAGGCGCATGAAGGTTGGCACACCGGCAAAGCGCGGCAGGTCAAAACCGGAAATGGGGGTGAAGAACGGGTCAGACATGTGGGTGCCTTTTCAGGATCGGTTTGATACGAGCGGGAAGGGTTTCCAAGCGGGCAAAGAAGGACCAACAGAGCTGACCCAGGACCCCAACCAGCAATAGCGAAAACAGAACCCAGAGGATTGAAAACAGAACCCCCAGAACGACGAGAACAAATATGACGGGCTCCCAATAGAACAGTGCTGGAACCCACCAGGCCCTTGGCCTTCGCAGCCGAACGCGGGCACGGCAGGGCGGGCAGGATGTTCCACGCCATATGCCAGCCTTGACCTTCTGCCACAGGCTGAAGTCAACCATTTTACAGTTCGGGCATGTGGCGTGTTTTGGCGTCATCCGTCCCTCGATCACGGGTGTTTCACGATCAGATCATGCCAAATCGCGCGCTGGGTCAAGCATTCACGTCAAGCGTCCAGTTCGGCGTCCCAGTACAGGAAGTCCATCCAGCTGTCGTGCAGGTGGCCGGGCGGGAATTTGCGGCCCATGTTGCGCAATTCTTCGGCACCCGGTTGACGTGGTGGTTTGCGCAAAGAAAGCCCTGAGCGATGCAGTGGGCGCGAGCCTTTGCACAGGTTGCAGGGCGAACAGGCCGCCACGACGTTTTCCCAGCTGGTGATGCCGCCCGCGGCGCGCGGCACGACGTGATCAAAGGTCAGATCCCCGCGTGAGCCACAGTATTGGCAGCGGAATTCGTCACGCAGAAACAGGTTGAACCGGGTAAAAGCGACGCGCCGTTGCGGTTTGATGAAATCCTTCAACACCACGACCGACGGAATGCGCATTTCCATCGACGGGCTGTGCACGACCTCGTCATATTCAGCGATGATGTTGACCCGGTCCAGCACGGCGGCCTTCACGGCCTCCTGCCAGGGCCACAGCGACAGCGGGTAATAGGACAGCGGCCTGAAATCCGCATTCAGCACCAGCGCCGGGTTTTGGCGAACCGCCTTGGGCTCGCGCACAAACTCTGTCCTGAAATCTGCGTCCATACGCACGTCACCCCTGCCCGGCCTACAATACCAGCACCCATTACCGGCGCCCATTGCGACTGTACGGTGCGGGAGCCCCGCCCCGTCGTAATTACATGGACTATATATGGCACAGCCCATCTGGCAACCCCCACGATCTGGGGGCTGACAGGGCCTTCTTAGGGGGCTTGCGTGACAGGGGTGTGACGGGCGATCCGGTGGATCAGTCGTCCGCAAGCAGGTCCAGTTTTTGGGCGATGAAGGACAAGGCGACCGACAACCCATCATTGGCGATACCGTGGCCGGTGCCTTGCATGATGTGACCATAGGTTTCAAAACCTGCGGCCTCCAGCGCCTCTCCGGCTTCGTGGAAATGGCCCGGCGGCACCACGTCGTCCTGATCGCCGTGGATCAGCATGACGGGCGGTTTGGAGACGACCGTGTCGGCAAACGTGTCCGGTTCCAACAGGCGGCCAGAGAAGGCGACGATGCCCGCGATCGGTTCGTCCCGTTTGGCCAGAACGCGCAGCGCCATCATGGTGCCTTGGGAAAAGCCGACAACAATCAGTTGGGCGGGCTCAATTTCCTCTTGCTCCAGGATCTGGTCGATGAAGGCGTTGATGTCCTGTTCCGCCAGGGCCGCGCCACGCGCGCTGTCTTCTTCGCTGGAGCCATCAATCCAGGGGATCGGGAACCACTGGAACCCCATCGGGTTGCCCATGCATTTTTCCGGCGCGTCGGGCGCGATGAACACCGTGTCCGGCAGGTTTGGCGCAAGAGGGTCGGCAAGGCCCAACAAGTCAGCCCCGTCCGCACCATAGCCGTGCAGGAAAATCACAACCGAACCGGTTACGCCCGACGCCGCGGGGCGGCGTTTAAAGTCCAAGATACGTGTCATTCAGCGTGTTCCTTCCCTGCGCTTTGCCACACGGTAATAGGCCCAGAGCAGCCGGGCTGCAACGCCCCTCCAGGGCGACCAAGCCGCGGCCATGGCGCGCAGGGTGCGTTCGTTGGGGCGTTCGTCCAGATCGAACAGGATCTTTGCGGCCTCTTGCAGGGCCAGATCGCCCGGCGCAAAGATGTCGGCCCGGCCCAGGCATTGCATGGCGTACACCTCGGCGGTCCAGGTGCCGATGCCGGTGATCGCGGTCAGGGCTTGCAGAACCTCGGTGTCCGGCAAGGCGCGCAGGGCGGGGTAATCCACATCCGCTTCGGCCAGGGCGCGGGCGTATCGCACCTTAGGGCGGGACAGGCCAACGCCGCGCAGATCGTCATCATGGGCGGCGCGCACGCGGGCGGGGTCGGTGAACCCGGCGCCTTGCACCCGCGCCCAGATGGCCGCCGCGCTGGCGGTCGAGACCTGTTGGCCAACGATCGCGTCCAACAGCGCTGCGAACCCATCGGGTTTTCGCCGCAACGGCAGCGGGCCTGTTTCAAGCAACGCGGCGGCAAAACGTGCGTCTTGGGCCGCAAGCCACGCCGCGCCTTCGGCCACATCCGCATCGGTTTGGATAATCCGTCCTGTCATGTGCATTTCATATGCCAGAGGCACGGCAATGGCCACTGAGCGCTTTCCCCGCGCGAGAAGGCATGCAAAGAAAGGGCATGACTGACTCGATGCTTCCCGACTTTGATTGGCCCGAAATGTTACCCGGATGGGTATGGCTGTGCGGCGCTGGCCCCGGTGATCCCGGCCTGCTGACCCTGCACGCGCTGAACGCGCTGAAACAGGCCGATGTGATCGTGTTTGATGCGCTGGTGCATAAATCGATCATGGACTGGGCCAACCCGGCGGCCGAGCTGATCTATGCCGGCAAACGCGGCGGCAAACCGTCAGCGAAACAGAAAGACATTTCGCTGCAACTGGTCGATCTGGCACGCGCTGGCAAGAAGGTGCTGCGCCTGAAGGGCGGCGATCCTTTCGTGTTCGGGCGGGGTGGAGAAGAAGGCCAGACGCTGGTGCAACACGGTATTCCGATCCGCATCATTCCGGGCATTTCGGCGGGGATCGGCGGGCTGGCCTATGCCGGTATTCCGGTCACGCACCGCGATGTGAACCAGGCGGTGACCTTTGTCACCGGGCACGACAAACGCGGCGAAACGCCCCCGGTGGACTGGGCCGCGATTGCGCGCGGCAGCCAGGTGATCGTGATCTATATGGGCATGGCGCATCTGGACAAGATCAGCGCGGCCTTGATGGACGCCGGGCGCGCGACGGATGAACCCGTCGCCATTGTCGTGAACGCGACAGGCCCCGATCAACAGGTGCTGGAGACCACGCTGGGGGCCTGCGTTGCCGACGTGGCCGCCTCGGACCTCGCGCCCCCCGCCATCATCTGTGTTGGCCGCGCCGCGCTGTTGCGTCAGGCCTTGGATTGGCAGAGCATGGCCGCAGGCGAAGTCCCGCGCGACCCTGATCCGTTGGGCCGTGGACGTCCCGCCGAAGAGCGGTAAAGGGCATCGTTCCATCCTGACGCGACCGATACCAAAGGGGTTTTCGTGACCAAAGCGGCCAAAGCGATCATTTTCATCATGCTTCTATGCTTTGTTTTGATGATCATTTTCAGACCGAGTCATCTTTTCCTCACCCTGGTCACCGGTGCGGTGTCTTTCACTCTCGCACCTGTCGCCATCCACAAGATCCCAAGTAACAATGTATCTTTTGGCCTGTTCATGCTCTTGGCCATCTTTTTCAGCGGACCTTTGAAACTGTTGCTGGGCATTGACGGGTTTCTCTACGGGTCAGCCGTAACCATGGTCTGTGCGGGGGCGCTTTGGACCATGTCGATGGAATGGAAGCGCTCATGGACGATAGGCACGCCGCAATAGTTTTGCCAACATTGGGTTGATCGTCCCAACCTTGTTGCAGAGGCACAGTCCCTGATCTGTCCCCCCTGCTTAACGTGCGAATTTGTCTCTTTTCAATCCGCCCGCTCCGCGATACCCATTCGCCATGAGTGATACAGAGACCTCCCCCGAGATGGACGCCAAGGCGCGTCGCAATGTGACCATTCTGGTGCTGGCCCAGGCCATTCTGGGCAGCCAGATGCCGATGATCTTCACCATTGGCGGGCTGGCGGGGCAATCGCTGGCGTCAAACCTGTGTTTTGCCACCCTGCCGATTTCGCTGATCGTCATGGGGTCGATGATCTGGGCCACGCCGATGAGCGCGGTGATGCAGCGGTTTGGCCGTCGCACCGGTTTTTTTGTCGGCACCACGGGCGGCACGATCGGCGCGATCATCTGCGCCTATGCCCTGACGCAAAGCAGTTTTCCGCTGTTCCTGCTGGGCAGCTTTTTTACCGGCATCTATATGTCGGCGCAGGGGTTTTACCGCTTTGCCGCCGCCGATACCGCCAGCCCGGCGTTTCGGCCCAAGGCGATTTCCTATGTCATGGCGGGCGGCCTTGCCAGTGCCGTGATCGGCCCGCAGTTGGTCAATGCCACGAACGAGGCCACCGTCGTGCCGTTCCTGGGGGCCTATCTGACGGTGATTATCATCAACCTGGTCGGCTCGACCCTGTTTCTGTTTCTGGACATCCCGACGCCCGAAGCCCCGCACGAGGACGCCCCCAAGGGCCGCACCCGGCGCGAGCTGTTGAAAGATCCGATCATTGCGGTCGCGATCATCTGCGCCATGGTCTCTTATGCGCTGATGAACCTGGTCATGACCTCAACCCCGCTGGCGGTGGTTGGCTGTGGCTTTGAACAGGATATGGCGGGCAATATCGTCACCGCCCACGTCTTGGCGATGTACCTGCCCAGCTTTTTCACCGGCCACCTGATTGCCCGTTTTGGTACGCGCAAGATCATTGCCACGGGGCTGAGCATTCTGGCGCTGGCAGGTATTGTCGCGCTGCAAGGCGTTGAACTTGAAAACTTCTTTATTGCGCTGATCCTGTTGGGCGTTGGCTGGAACTTTGGCTTTATCGGCGCAACCACCATGCTGGCGGGTGCCCACAGGATCGAAGAACGCGGTCGGGTTCAGGGGCTGAACGACATGATCGTGTTTGGCTGCGTCACCATTGCCTCGCTGGCCTCGGGCGGATTGATGAACTGTTCGGGCGGCTCGGCGCAAGAAGGCTGGAGCGCTGTGAACATGGCCATGGTGCCGTTCCTGGCTCTGGCCGGCGCGGCATTGATCTGGCTGATGATGCGACCGGCAGAGGAAAACTACTGAGCCGATGTTTCGTCGAATCTTGGTCAGCGATGATGTCGCCGATTAAGGCGTTTTACACTTAATCCGAGGCATGGATTATGTGCAATGCGCCCACATCCTCGTAAAGGCTCTGGATCGTTGACAGTTTCCTGTGGCACCGGGGGCGCGATCCTGCCCCCTGCCCCGATCCTGGCCCCTGATCCAGCCGACTGCGGCGTTTTTCACCGCCACACGCGGCAGCGACCATGACACCGCCCAGGTCGTGTTGGACGACGTGTTGCGCCACCTGCACATGGAAACGCGCGCGTTTAAACTGGACCTATTGCCGGAAATCGCTGACGAATACGCGCACAGCTATCAATCCATGGGCGCGGTGGCGGGGCTTGAAGACCAGCTGCCCGGCAGGGCTGCCGCCCATGAACCTGCCACCGACCTGCATTGCATCATCACGGGCTTTGGTCTGTTCCAACATCAAGACGCCGCCGACATGGGGGGAGCGGATACCCGACCCACCCGCGCCCAAAGTGTTTCGAGAAAAACCTGAGACACGGGTTTCGCTCGAAACGCGCGGAATCTATTGATCTTGTGGGCGTTTCGAAATCACCTTGTGCCCCAAGTTAATATCGAAACGCTTTATACGTTTGAACTGTTCCTATCGGTGATGGATCCAGAGGCACGGGACGCGTTCCTGTCGCTACGCCCGCGCACGTTGATGACACAGGCGGGGAAAATGAAACGTCGTGCACAGGACATCGCCACCCTGAACGGCGCCCTCAATCAGGCGTAACCACCGCGCGCATGCGCGCGGCCACGCCCAACCGCGGGCGACCCGGCAGGGTCAACAGCGGGCGGGAGCGCCCCGTTTCATTTCAGGTCAGGCAACCCGTGCCTTGCGCCCGCCGCGACGGCCCTTGGGCTGATCCGGCTCTTCCAGCGCGCCCTTTAGAACCTCGGTCATCGGGTGATCGGGGTGAAGCGCGCCATAGTGATCCAACAGCAGCTGAATGCGCACGCGCTGGCTCACCTCGTGGTCGTCAAACAACGCCCAGTCCAGAAAGATCGATCGGCATTCACCGATATGGATCCCGTCGATATTGTAACTCTCGCGGATCAGCCCGCGCGGATCATAGGTCTTGATCATGTTCACTCACTTCCCGTTCTCACGTCTCTGTCGGGGGCCGGGACAACACGGCCTCGATTGCCGCCGTCGCCGCCTCCCCGCGCGTTTTCATATCTGCCACCAGCGCGGCCTCACTGTCTGCACCGGTTTCACGCAGGATCAGATCCAGTCCGCCCTGCCCGACCTCATGCAGGTCCAAAGGCCCGTCGGTCAACAGTTTGGCCGTCGCCTGCATACGCCACATCAGATCATGGCTGGCCGCCAGCGCTGTCGCCTCTGCGTCAGTAAACCAGCCAATTGCGACGCCCTGGGCAATCTGGTCGCCGGGGTTGCGTGGCGTTACGGGCGACAGCAACGCGGCCGCCTGTGCCACCAGTTCGACGTCCTGCAAATGGCCGGGGCCCAGCTTGGCCTCCAACGCGCCACGCCCGGCACCTTTTGCTCCGGCAATACGGGCGCGCATGTCGATCACATCCTGCACGACCTTGGCGGGATCACGCGGGGTCGCCAGGATGTCGCCCCGAATGGCCTCCAGCCGCGCGCCCAGCTCCAGATTGCCCGCAACAGGACGCGCGCGCGTCAGGGCCAGGTGTTCCCAGGTCCAGGCCTCGTCGCGCTGATAGGCGGTGAAACTGTCGATTGATGTTGCCACTGGCCCCGACCGCCCGGACGGGCGCAGCCGCATGTCCAGTTCATACAACATGCCCTCGCTCATCGGGGCGGTGATGGCGGTGACATAGGCCTGAGTCAGGCGGGCATAATAGGCCCGCGTTGCCAGCGGGCGGCGCCCGTCTGACATCTCGACCCCAGCCGGATCATAAATCACGATCACATCCAGATCCGAGGTCGCCGACAGCGACTGCGCGCCCAGCGATCCCATGCCGACCACCACCGCGCCATTGCCGGGCTGATCACCATGTTTGGCCGCGAAATTCGCCACCACACAGGGCCAGAGCGCCGCCAACGTCGCCCCTGCCAGATCTGAATACTGCGCGGACGCCTCGCGGGCATGGGTCAGGCCGCGCAGGAAATGCACGCCAATGCGGAAATGCCATTCCTTGGTCCAGCGCCGGGTCGCATCCAGCTGCGCCTCGTAATCGCCGGCCTCTGCCAGCACCTCGGACAAGCGATCCGTCAGCGCCGCCTCGCCGGGCCAGTCAGAGAAGAAGCCGCCGCCAATCACCGCATCCATCACCTGTGAATTGCGCCCCAGATAGACCGCCAGCGCGGGGGCCGTGGCGGCAATATCAACGATCAGGTCAATCAGATGCGGGTTTGCCTCGAACAGCGAAAACAGCTGTACCCCTGCGGGCAGGCCTTTCAGAAAGCCATCAAACTGGATCAGCGCATCATGTGGGCGGGGGGCGGCGGCCAGTCGGGCCAACAGATCGGGCTTGAGCCGGTTGAAAATCTCGCGCCCGCGGGCTGATCGCAGCGCTTGATAGCGGCCCCAGCGGCCCACGATCTCCTCGGCGTCATCACCCAGGTTCGGCGCCGCCGTATCGCGTTCATCGGGGGCAAAAAACCCTTCGGTCAGCTCATGCACTTCGGCCAGAGCATCGTGAATGCGCACCTTCAGCGCGTCCAGATCGCGCGTGCCCATCATGCAGGCCAGCCGGTGGAATTCATCCTCATTGGACGGCAGCTTGTGCGTTTGCTGGTCCCGGAACATCTGCACGCGGTGTTCGACCTCGCGGTGAAATCGGTAATGGCGCGTCAAGGTCTCGGCGACCTCCGCAGGCACCCAGCCCTTGTCGGCCAGTGCCGCCAACCCCGGCACGGTCTGGTTTGACCGCAGATCGGGGTCGCGCCCGCCCGCGATGATCTGACGGGTCTGGGTGAAAAATTCGATCTCGCGAATGCCACCGCGCCCCAGTTTCATGTCGTGCCCTGGCAGGGTGATGTCGCCATGCAACCCCTTGTGTTCACGAATGCGCAGCCGCATGTCATGGGCGTCCTGAATGGCGGCGAAATCCAGATGTTTGCGCCAGATGAACGGCAACAGGCGTTTCAGATACGCCTCGCCTGCGGCAATGTCACCACCACAGGGGCGCGCCTTGATGTGGGCGGCGCGTTCCCAAGTGCGGCCCAGGCTTTCGTAATACCGCTCGGCGGCCTCCATCGACACGCAAACCGGCGTGACGGCCGGGTCGGGACGCAGCCGCAGGTCGGTGCGAAAGACGTACCCGTCCGCCGTCAGTTCCGACAACATCGCCGCCATGCGCCGAGTCGCGCGCACGTGGCTTGATCGCGCCTCGTGAAAATCGTCGCGATCAAAGCGGCTGTCATCAAACAGCATGATCAGGTCAATGTCGGAACTATAGTTCAGCTCGTGCCCGCCCATCTTGCCCATGGCCAGCGCCACCATGCCACCGGCGGTGGCAATGTCATCTTCGCCCATCCCCGGCAGTTTGCCGCGCCGAATTTCCTGACCGACCTGAAATTTCATCGCCGTATCGGTGGCCAGCCCGGCAAAATCCGTCAGCGCGCCGGTCACCTGTTCCAAGCTCCAGACCCCGGCCAGATCGGCCAGACCGGTCAACAGCGCAATGCGCCGCTTGCCAATGCGCAGCGACGTGCGCAGCGTGCTATCGGTGTCGCCCGACAGCTGCATGGCCGACTGAAACGCCACCTCAGGCGTGCCCGAAAGCGCCTCGCGCAGCCAGTCTGGGTCCTTCTCCATCAGCTCTTTCAGATAGGGGCTGCACCCGGCCGTGCCGACCAAAACCTCAAGCAGCTCGGGCGGCAGGTCACCAAACAGCGCGGCAATATCGGCGCCATGATCGGGGTCAAAAGCGATGGGCGTGCGGGTGATCCGGGATGCAAATGTCATGGCGCGAAAATGCGCCGGGGCCGTGGGGGCGTCAAGCGGCGAAAGGTCGCTTAGACCGGCGCAGGATCGGCGGCATTGCTGTCCTGGCTGAAGGTATTCAGCCATATGCCGTCGCGATTTTCCCAGATCGAGGACACATACATGGATTCGGGCATGGCCTCAGGCGCGGGGGCGACGACGCGGGTAAAGCTGGCGAAATAGGCCAACAGCACCCTGCCCGGCCCAAGCGGCATCAGGCGGGCATCGCGAATGTCGAACCGGGCCACGGTGGGCCCATCGGCCAACTGGCCCGAATGGTCGTCGCGAATGGCAAAACCGGTGGAATAGACGCCCAGGAAATCATCGGCCAACAGGGCCCGATCTGCGGCGCCATCACCGTCCACCAACGCCTGCCAGACGCGGGTTTCAAGCGACAGGAAAAAGCTCAGATCAGTCATGGGCACAGCTTGCGCTTTGCCGTGCCTGACGTAAAGTGGCTGTATGAGCAAGAGTTTGAAACGCGTGCGCGCCGCCCTTGAGGCCGCCGGAGATCCGGTCGAAATCCTGGAAATGTCCGAGGGCACGCGCACGGCGGCCGATGCGGCCACCGCTGCGGGCTGTGACATTGATCAGATCGTGAAATCCATCATCTTTCGCGGCGAACAGGACGGCCAGGCCATTCTGTTTCTGACCGCAGGCGGCAATCAGGTCGATGCGGCCAAGGCCAGTCAGGTCGCGGGCGAAGCGCTGGGCAAAGCGGATGCGGCGTTGATCCGGGCGCAGACGGGGTTTGCCATTGGTGGTGTTGCCCCAATCGGGCACTTGAACCCGATCCGCGCCTTCATGGATCCGCGCCTGTTTGAATTTGACGTGGTCTGGGCCGCTGCCGGCACGCCACGCCACATCTTTGCGTTGAACCCGCACGAGATCGCGGCGCTGGCAGGCGCGCAGCGCGCGGTCTTCACCAGCTAAGCCCGATCAAGCAGGCCCCGCGGGGGCAATATCTGCGTATTGGCCCGCATGACCGGGCTGAGGCGGGCGTTCCCCTCAATGATTCATCTCCTTATTATTCCACAATTACAGCCTCTTGTGCGAAAAATGTAAATTCTTTTCACATTAAGCCTTGCGACAGGCCTGCAAACCCCCATCTGTTCAATGTGAAAGACATTCACATACAGCCGAAACGCAAAACCCGGAGCATCCCTAATGAGTACCTTCGCCCAAACCGAAACCACCTATTCCTCAGGCAACTGGTTGCGCCGCGCCGAGAGCTGGCTGGACGAGCGTGGCAAAGGTGCCTGGATCGCCACCATGGTCCTGGGTTTCATCTTTGTCTGGCCCGTTGGCCTTGCCCTTCTTGCCTATATGATCTGGAGCAAACGCATGTTTTCGAAATCCTGCAACCGCCGCATGACCCGCCACCACGACGCCGACCACCACATGTCGCGCCGCCATGGTTTCCGCAGCTCCGGCAACAGCGCCTTTGACGCTTATAAGGCCGACACGCTGCGCCGCCTGATGGACGAACAGGGCCAGTTCGAGGCCTTTCTGGAACGCCTGCGCGCCGCCAAGGACAAGTCGGAATTCGACGCCTTCATGGATGACCGCGCCAGGGCTGCCAAAGACGCCAATGACACGGATGTTGATGACACGGATGTCGACGACGAAGACACTGTTGTCGCCTGACCCCACCGACCCTGCGGCCCCCATCCGGGGGCCGTTTCCCTGGAACCCAACATGACCCATATGAGCAACATGACAAACGACAATGCCCTCTGGGGCCTGCCCGACCCCTATCACCAGGCCGAATTCTATGCCGATGTGCCCGCCAAGCGCCTGCTGGCCTGGGGCTTGGACATGGTTGTGATTGTTGGCCTGACCGCGCTGAGCGTGGTGTTCACCGCCGGGATTGGCCTGTTCTTTATCGGCTTCCTGTTCATGGTGATCGGCTTCATGTACCGGGTCGTGACACTGGCCAATAGCTCGGCCACCCTGGGCATGCGCATTGCGGCGATTGAGCTGCGCACCCACCGTGGTGAACGCCTGGGTCTGGGCGGCGCATTCCTGCATACGCTGGGTTATTCAGTGTCGATGACCATGGTCCTGCCACAGCTGATTTCGGTCGTGCTGATGATGACCAACCCGCGCGGCCAGGGTCTGAGCGATCTGGTGCTGGGCACCGCCGCCATCAACCGGCGCGGACAGGTCTGACCCGCACGCCCGACAATTTTTCGAAAAATTGTGCACGGTCAGGATTTTACAGAACATCCTGACCCGTTTACCCTGATTGCAACCGGGGCTTGGCGATTGGTCAATGGCTTGTTAACCTCTGGTGGAACAAACAAACACGGACCGTATGCGCCACACACTTCCTCTTGCCCCGCAGTTCTATGTCACTGCACCGCAGCCCTGCCCTTATCTTGAGGGCCGGATGGAACGCAAACTGTTCACGGCCCTGCAAGGCGAACACGCCAGCCGCCTGAACGATACCCTGTCCAAACAGGGCTTTCGCCGGTCGCAAAACGTGCTGTATCGGCCCAGCTGCGCGGAATGCAACGCCTGCCTGTCGGCGCGCATTCGGGTGGCTGATTTTGCGTCGTCCAAAAGCCAACGTCGCGCGGTGAAACGCAATGACGACCTGATCCGCCGCACCCGCGCGCCCTGGGCAACCGAAGACCAATACGCGCTGTTTCGCAGTTACCTGGATGACCGCCATGCCGATGGCGGCATGGCCGACATGGATGTGTTCGAATTCGCCGCGATGATCGAAGAAACGCCGATCAAAAGCCGCGTCATTGAATATTCGACCCGCCCCGAAGATGGCGCGCGCAAGGGTGATCTGACCGCCGTCTGCCTGACCGACGTGTTGGATGACGGGCTGTCGATGGTTTATTCCTTTTATGACCCTGCGCGGCGCAACACATCGCTGGGCACCTATGTGATCATGGACCACATCCATTTGGCGCTCGAGGCGGGGCTGCCCTATGTCTATCTGGGATATTGGGTGCCGGGATCGCCGAAGATGGATTACAAAGCCCGGTTTTCCGCGCTGGAGGTCTATCGTGGCGGCGAATGGCGCGACATTGGTGATCCTGCTGACCACGCGGCCGAAGCCCACCCGCTGTCCACCGATCCGATCGCCGAACAGGTGGCACAGATCCACCTGCCTGACGCGGCCA
>DFBF01000023.1:0-4583 GCA_002367285.1 Rhodobacteraceae bacterium UBA3087
GATCATGTAACCGATGATCGTGGTCAGACCCAGACGCGGGCCGTAAGCGGCGCCAATGGTCAGAACCGCAAAGGTGCCCATGGTGACGGGCACCGGGTACATCGGGATCTTGATTTTGGCGGCAATGGCCAGAACGGCGATGCCGACCAGCACCAAAGCGGCTTGTTTCATGCGAAGGGCGGTGCCTTCGGTCGGACCGAACATTTCGCTCAGGACCTTGTTGTTCATTGCAATAGCCATGCGTCTCTCTTCCCTTGTGAGTGGCGTCTTTGTTGGCCTCTTTTTGCACCAGCAGAAAGCTGCGCGCAAGCATGTCGATGTTAGCGCCCTACTTTACGCCGATAATCGGACACCATCGTATAGTCCTTGCGCGGCCCCCGCACACGCCAGATCACACGCCAGTCCGGCCAGCGGGTGAAATTATAGCTGACCTCGTACCAATCGGGCGGGCAGTCATGCCAGGCGGTGGCCACCGTCGCGCCCAAATCGATGCGATGAAAGTCACGCCCATCGTCAAACAGCACGTCAATCGCCCCGTCGCCGTCACGCCAGAAATACCGCCGCGTCGCGTTTATGCCGCCCCGATGCCCCGCCATGTCCGGCAGGCGCAGTTCGCCCGCCTCGTCATAGGTTAATCCCGCGTCATCCTTGGTGAAAACCGCGACCCCTTCAAACAGCCCCGGACCGCCAGTGCCGCCCGCCTTGGCGTCTTCGATCCGGCGCGTGATATGCCAGCGCCCTTCGAAATCCGACAGCTTCTCCGGTCCTGATCCCGCAGCCATGCATTTTCCCCCATTTGGGGGAGAGTTTAGCCCCCGCGCCCCCGATAGACCATGGACAGACATGAAAGGATTTCCCATGCGTCTCCTCGCACTCCCCGCCCTGGCCCTGTTTCTGGGCACCGCCGCACAGGCCCAAACGATCGAACTGTACGGCGGCACGATCGCCGGCCCCTCGCAATTGGATTATGGCCCCTTGCCGTCCAATCCCCCGACGATTCCCTGGGATATGGATGCGGGCCTGGTCGCCGGTGGTGGCTGGTACGTCGGCCTGCCCGGCGGTTTTGAAATTGGCGTGGATGCCATGACCACCAGCCGGGATTACACCGGCCAGCCGTCGACGATCAGCACGCAATCCCTGATGCTGGCGGGCCGGATGCAGTTTCCCAATATGCAGATGGGCGGCTTCACCCCCTACGCCGGGTTGGGTGTCGGCATGATCAATGTGCATTACAGTGACCCGACCTCGACCTTTCTGAATGGCTCGGATCTGGTCGCGGGGTATCAGGCCGAAATTGGCACACGCTTTAATCTGACCTCGAATATGGGGGCTTTTGTTGCGATGAAATATCAGGCCACATTCGATGATCCGGTGATCCAGACAGAATATGTCGAATATCAAAGCCTGTCGATCATTGGCGGGGTGCGCTGGTAGGCGCGCCTTGCGGGGCGACATCGCAACGATGCCGCCCCACAGCGTTTTCATTCGGCGCTAACATCCGGGCCAATTGCCCCATTCACGCGCCGCGCCCTTGTTCTGCTGGGCCGCCAAGGCTATGACGCCCGCGACTGTCCCACAAAACACGAAGGCCGCGCATATGATCCCTCGCTATTCCCGCCCCGACATGGTCGCCATCTGGTCACCCGAAACCAAGTTCAAGATCTGGTATGAAATCGAGGCCCACGCCTGTGACGCCATGGCCGATCTGGGCGTGATCCCGCGCGAAAACGCCGATGCGGTGTGGAAAGCCAAGGACGTGGAATTCGACGTCGCCCGCATTGATGAAATCGAAGCGGTCACCAAGCATGACGTCATCGCCTTTCTGACCCACCTGGCCGAACATGTGGGCAGCGACGAAGCCCGCTTCGTGCACCAGGGCATGACCAGCTCGGACGTGCTGGACACCTGCCTGAACGTGCAACTGGTGCGCGCCACCGACATTCTGTTGGGTGGCATGGACCGGGTTCTGGCCGCGCTGAAGACCCGTGCCTTCGAACACAAGGACACCGTGCGCGTCGGCCGTTCCCACGGCATCCACGCCGAACCCACCACCATGGGTCTGACATTTGCGCGCTTCTATGCGGAAATGGACCGCAACAAGAACCGTCTGGAAAAAGCACGTTGGGAAATCGCCACCGGCGCGATTTCCGGCGCGGTTGGCACCTTCGCCAACATCGACCCGGCGGTCGAAGACCACGTCTGCGAAAAACTGGGCCTGCGCCCGGAACCGATTTCCACCCAGGTGATCCCGCGCGACCGTCACGCGATGTTCTTCGCCACGCTGGGCGTGATTGCATCGTCGATTGAAAACATCGCCGTGGAAATCCGCCACATGCAGCGCACCGAAGTGCTGGAAGGGGCCGAGTTCTTCTCGATGGGCCAAAAGGGCTCCTCGGCCATGCCGCACAAGAAAAACCCGGTGCTGACCGAAAACCTCACGGGCCTGGCCCGTCTGGTGCGCATGAGCGTGGTGCCGGCAATGGAAAACGTCGCGCTGTGGCACGAACGTGATATCTCGCACAGCTCGGTCGAACGCGCCATTGGCCCGGACGCCACCATCACGCTGGACTTCGCGCTGCACCGTCTGGCCGGTGTGGTCGAAAAGATGCTGATCTTCCCCGACAACATGCTGGACAACATGAACAAATTCCCCGGTCTGGTGATGTCCCAGCGCGTGCTGCTGGCGCTGACACAGGCCGGTGTGTCGCGCGAAGACGCCTATTCCATGGTGCAACGCAACGCGTTGAAAGTCTGGGAAGAACGGCTGGATTTCCGTGAATTGCTGCTGGCCGATCAGGCCGTTGTCGATGCATTGGGCACCGAGGCGATCAACGAAAAATTCGACATGGGCTATCACACCAAACACGTCGACACGATCTTCGCGCGCGTGTTCAAAGACTGATCTGGCGCAAAGCCTCTCTGCCTGCGCCCGACTATACTGGGCGCAGGTGACAGGAGGCCGCTATGAAAACCACCGCAACAGGTCGTGCCGCTGCCGTGTTCGGCGTCGGCTTTTCTTTTGTGGTCATGCTGGTCAGCGGGCTGTTTCTGATCATCGCTCCGAAAGGGTCGCTGGCCAATACGTTGGATTGGTCGCTGCTGGGCCTGTCGCGCAGTGGCTGGGAGGCCGTGCACCTGGCCACCTCGTTCCTGTTCACCACATTCGCGATCTGGCACCTGCTGATCCACGGGTCGGTGGTGACGAATTTCATCACCGGAACGCCCATGCACCCCGCCGGGCACCGCCGTGAAGGGCTGGCAATGGCGCTGGTCGTGCTGATTCTGGTGCTGACCGCCATCCTGGATCTGCCGCCATCGTCATGGCTGGTTGATCTGAACCAATACTTCAAGAAAGCATACTGGGTGATCTGAGCCGGTTTGTAAAAAGCATCACAAATCCCGGCACCTGTAAGGGCTGCGTTAACCCCCCTCTGGCAAATTGCCTGAAACGGCACTGGGTCAGGAGGGACCTTTGGAAAACGCGTTGGCCACACTCGGCAACGACATGGCTCTGCCTGAACCTTTTGGGGCGGCGGACACGGGGGATATCTTCCCCCCCGGCTTTGGCGGACCCAAGGCCCTGACACGCAAACAGAAAGCGGCGATCATCGTGCGCCTGCTGCTGGCCGAAGGGGTGCAATTGCCCCTGACCGCATTGACCGAAAACACGCAAGAAGACCTGACCATTCAGATGTCCAATATGCGCTTTGTCGACCGCGCCACGCTGAAATCAGTGGTGGATGAATTCGTCGGCGAAATCGAAGATGTCGGCCTGTCCTTCCCCAGCGGGTTGGAAGGGGCGTTGTCGGTGCTGGAAGGCGCGATCAGCCCCGCCACCGCCGCGCGCATCCGCAAACAAGGCGGCGTGCGCCATACCGGCAACCCCTGGGAAACGATTTCCGGGCTGGGTACTGAACGGCTGTTACCGGTGTTAGAGGAGGAAAGCGTTGAAATCGCGGCTGTTCTTCTGTCGAAGCTGAAAGTGTCGACCGCCGCGGAATTGCTGGGCCGCCTGCCCGGCCCACGGGCCCGGCGCGTCGCCTATGCGGTGTCGCTGACCGGGTCGATCGAACCCGACGTGGTGGAAAAAATCGGCAGATCCCTGGCCGAACAGCTGGACGCACAACCGATGAAGGCCTTTGCCGAAGGACCGGTCGAACGGGTCGGCGCGATCCTGAACTTCAGCCCGGCGGCAACACGCGATGAGGTCCTGGATGGGCTGGATCAGGACGACGCGGCTTTTGCCAACGAGGTGCGCAAGGCCATCTTTACCTTTGCCAACATCCCGCAACGGTTGGATCCACGCGACGTCCCCAAGGTCACCAAAGACCTGGATCAGGTGGTTCTGATCACCGCTCTGACTGCGGCAACGGGCGAAATGGCAGAAACCGTAGATTTCATTCTGGGCGCCATGTCCAAACGCATGGCCGACCAGATCCGCGAAGAGATGGAAAACCTAGGCAACGTCAAAGCCAAGGATGGAGAAGAGGCGATGAGCGCCGTCGTCGCCGCCATTCGCGAGCTGGAAGCCGCAGGCGAAGTCCTGTTGCTGGCCGAGGACGAGTGATCCGGCACGTACGGTG
>DFBF01000023.1:4603-7357 GCA_002367285.1 Rhodobacteraceae bacterium UBA3087
GTGCAATCCAGCGGTGCGCCTTCGGCGCGCGTGAAAGGGAATGGGCGCCAAGACCTGAACGGCGTGGCCTTGCCCCATTCACCGATCTGATACCGTTTGCCCCTCTTTCTGCCTTGTCCCGGGCCATGTCTCTGCCCCCATGCACGCTTGTGATTGGCGAACACGGGATTTAAGACGGACAGACGGATTGTCGACAACACGCCGACAGTCATCTCGGATCAAGCCGGAACAGGGCCGCAGCATGCTCAAGGAAAAACGCGGGATAGGCGCCTTTGCGGCGAACCTGGGGTTGAGGACCGTATTGGGCCTTCCGCTGCTGCTGCCCTATCACCTGCGCATCCCCACGGTGGGCTGGCTGGCGGCCCATGTTGTGGCCCCTGTCGCCGGGTACCGGCGCCGGGTGCGCCAGAACCTGACCCTGGTCTGCCCCGAGCTGAGCCCCCAAGAGGTCAGGCGGCTGAGCATTCAGGTGCCCGACAATGCCGGGCGCGTTCTGGCCGAGCTGTATTCCCCCAAGGACCGCATTGCCCGTCACGCGACCCTTCCCCTGACAGGCCCGGGCGTGGCGGCGCTGGAACAGGCGCGCGCCGCCGGGCGTCCGATCATCGCAGTGTCTGGCCATTTTGGCAGCTATGACGTGCTGCGCCTGGTGTTTGACCATCAGGGCTATAACGTCGGCGGGCTGTATCGCCCCATGCGCAACGCCTATTTCAACCGTGGGTATGTCGAAAACCTGAAACGCATTGCCAGCCCGCTGTTTCAACAGGGGCGGCGCGGTCTGGCCGAAATGATCCGCCACCTGCGTCAGGGCAACATGATCGCGCTGTTGACCGACCAACGTGACCTGAGCGGCGGCGTGCCCTTGCGGTTTTTCGGCCGTCCCGCCTATACGCCCCTGTCCGCCGCCGAGCTGGCCTTGAAATATGACGCGTTGATCTTCTGCTGCTATGGCATTCGTCAGGACAATGGGCTGGATTTCGATCTGGTGATCGAAGAGCCGATCGCGCATTCAGACGCCGAAACCATGATGCAGGCGGTCAATGACAGCCTTGAGGCGCAGGTCCGCGCGCATATGGGGCAATGGTTGTGGGCGCACAATCGGTGGAACCTGTATGGGCGCGGCCACAAGGACAACCCGACCCCCGGTTAACCGCCAAAGGGAATGCTGCGCGTCGGGCTCATAGGCCAGGATCAGCGTCTCGGGTCAGGATCAGCGCAGCCGGATCGCCGCCAGGATTTCCCCGGGGCCCGATGCCTGTAACACCACGGCAACCGGGCCAGTGCCGGGCACATCCGCGCTGATATTCAGACGGCCAACGCCGTCCCACTGCCCGATCACACGCATGTCAGTGACGATATTGGCATAGCTCACCGACTGGCCCGCGTTTTCGCCGCGGGTGATCTGCACGGTTTCCCGGGCCGTAAACTGCACCAACTGGGCCACCATCAAAGGCGGCAGGGCCAGCCCCGCGCTTTCGGCGGTCAGGCGAAGCTGTCCATCAATGATATCGCCCTGCAACAGAACCTTGCCCAGCGTCGCGCGATGTCTGGCCAGAAGGTCGGCCAGCATCATCGGTTTGACCCCGATCACGTGATCCACGCCTCCGACCACCATTTCGGGCGTATAGATCGACCGCCGCCCCGCCGCATGGGCATAGGCCTTTTGGCGCAGGGTGTGTTCGGGGCGCGCAAAGCTATCGGCCCAGCCGATATAGTCCCAATAATCCACATGCAGCGCCAAGGGCAGAAGATCGGCCTGGCCCACCGCCAATTCGGCCAACAGCCCATCCGCCGGCGGACAGGATGAACAGCCCTGCGAGGTGAACAGCTCGACCACCACCAATGGCCTGTTTTCGGCCGTGGCCTGGCCCGCGATCATCCAGACCGCCATCAGAACTGCGAAAACTGCCCGCATGTCAGATCATCCCCTTCGCTTTGCCCACCCTAGTTAGACCACTGCCCCCCTGCCCGCCAATCAACGTTTTGCGAGGATTGTTATGCGTGACCTAACGGGCACGTGAACGAAACCGGCAATTTTAGTATACTATTGCACACAATTTCACCCTGCCCTCTTGATTTCAGGGCCTGCATCGGGCAAACGCGGGGCAGCTTTCACCCTGACACATCCAATAAGGGAGCCACACCCATGACCATCGTTGTCGGCCAAGACACGGCCAAAACCCGCAAGACACTCAGCGCCGGGGGCGCCGAGATTGCTTATTATTCCATTCCCGCCGCGCAAGCCGCCGGCCTGGGCGACTTTTCCAAGCTGCCCGCCGCTCTGAAAGTGGTGCTGGAAAACATGCTGCGCTTTGAGGACGGCGGTCGCACCGTGTCCGTCGAAGACATCAAGGCCTTCGCCGAATGGGCCGCCAAAGGTGGCAAGAACCCGCGCGAGATCGCCTATCGCCCCGCCCGCGTGCTGATGCAGGACTTCACCGGCGTTCCTGCCGTGGTCGATCTGGCCGCCATGCGCGACGGCATCAAGGCACTGGGGGGCGACGCCCAGAAGATCAACCCGTTGAACCCGGTTGACCTGGTCATCGACCACTCGGTCATGATCGACGAATTCGGCAACCCGCGCGCGTTCCAGATGAACGTCGACCGCGAATACGAACGCAACCTGGAACGCTATACCTTCCTGAAATGGGGCCAGTCGGCGTTTAACAACTTCCGCGTGGTTCCCCCCGGGACCGGCATCTGCCACCAGGTGAACCTGGAATATCTGGCGCAAACCGTCTGGACCGATACCGA
>DFBF01000023.1:7441-7688 GCA_002367285.1 Rhodobacteraceae bacterium UBA3087
CGGCCTGGCCGTTCTGGGCTGGGGTGTCGGTGGCATCGAAGCCGAAGCCGCCATGCTGGGCCAACCGATTTCCATGCTGATCCCCGAGGTCGTCGGCTTTGAGCTGACCGGCGCAATGATGGAAGGCACCACCGGCACCGATCTGGTTCTGAAGGTTGTCGAACTGCTGCGCGCCAAAGGCGTGGTCGGCAAATTCGTCGAATTCTACGGCGAAGGTCTGGACCGTCTGCCGCTGGCTGACCGGGCC
>DFBF01000061.1 GCA_002367285.1 Rhodobacteraceae bacterium UBA3087
AAAACCGGTGTGTTTGATGGTTACATCAAGCTGACCGTGGTCACGGATAAACGTGAGCGTTCCATCGCGGGCACCGTATTTTCCGATGGAAAACCGCGGTTTATCCAGATCAAGGGCATCAATATCGACGCCGAGATCGGCCAGCATATGCTGTATACGACCAATAACGATGCGCCCGGCATCATCGGTGCGCTGGGCGCCACGATGGGCGCGCATGGGGTGAATATCGCGAACTTTACCCTGGGTCGCAACGACGTCGGTGGCGACGCGATTGCGCTGCTGTACGTCGACAATCCGATCCCCGAAGACGTGCTGGATGCGTTGAAGGAAACCGGGTTGTTCATCGGTGTAAGCCCGCTGGAATTTGACGTCTAAACAAACGGTTCGGGCCCTCCCGAACCGGCACCCGATCAAGGTGGGGTGCTTGTTTTCAGAGTTGCGAAGCCCCGGTCTTTTTGCCGGGGCTTTTCATTTTACTCGAGCCAGTTAGGGTGAACACAACACAAGGGAAGCAGAATGGTCTTTACAAAACTGGGTGCGGTCTTCGCGTGGTTGGGGTTGGTGTTAGGAGCGCTGAGGGTGGTGAGTGCCCTGCTTCTTCTTTTCTTCACCCCTGACCCATTCGCGGCCGCAAAACACTATTTTAACGCAGCCAACACCGGTGAAATGATCAATGAGGGCCTGTGCGCTATCCTTCTAGGGATTTCGCTTGGGATTGCCGTCGAGATCAGCCGCGCCATTCAAAAAACCTGAGGTCCCCATGCGAACCTATGCCATCGGCGATATCCACGGCCACCTGGACAAGCTGGAGCAAGCTCATGCCCTGATCAGTGATGATCGCGCCCGTTGTGGCGACCCCGACGCCCAGGTCGTCCATGTTGGTGATCTGGTCGACCGTGGGCCGGAGTCGTGCGGGGTGATCCAGTATCTGATGGACGGCCAGGCACGAGGCGAAAACTGGGTGGTGATCAAAGGCAACCACGACCGCATGGCGGCGCTGTTCCTGCGCAACTATCCGCAGATTGATGACCAGCTTTTGCTGGGCTACAACTGGTTCTCGCCGCGCATTGGCGGCGTGGAAACCGTTGCTTCATACGGTGTCGACGTGCCCGAGGGCATCCGCACCTATCAACTGCACGCCAAGGTGCTGGCGGCGGTGCCTCAGGCGCATCGCACCTATCTGGATACCCTGCCAGCCATGCACCGCGCGGGCGATCTGTGCTTCGTTCACGCCGGCATCCGACCCGGCGTGCCGCTGGATCAGCAGACCGAAGACGACCTGTGTTGGATCCGTGGCGAATTCCACAACGACGCCACCGACCACGGCCCCTTGATCATCCACGGCCACACGCCGGTGGATCAGGTCACCCACTATGGCAATCGGGTCAACATCGACACCGGCGCGGGGCACGGCAAAGCGCTGTCCACAGTGGTGATCGAAGGACGCGACGTCTGGCTGTTGACCCACGAAGGCCGTCAGCCAGCTCAGCGGAATGGCTGATATTCCCCGCCACCTGGCTGAGCCGCCCCTTGATACGCCAATGCTGGACTGGTGGGCGGATCATTATGATCATGTTTTCATTGCCTATTCGCCGTTTTTTCGGGTGCCGGGCTTTGACCCGGATATGGTTGCCTATGGTGCATCTTATATATCGTGAGGTGCGGATGAAGTGATCCAGCGCCTTAAAGAAGGCCTGCCAGAATAGCCAAACGACGCGCCGGATGACTTTGAAAAACGCATAAAGGTCGAGGGGCAGAAAGTGTCCTGGGCCACGGTGCAACAGGCTACTGCGCAACAGGTCGATGGGGCACCGGATTGGCAAAGCTTCGCGCGCACTGTTTGGCTTTGGACCGTTCATGCCGATCGCAAAGACAAGGATCCTAAGATTTGCCGCGCGCTGGATAAGCTTTGCCGGGAAACGGGGCTTTACTCCCCGCAGGAAGACTGCCTGCCGGTGATCCTTGAGCCAGATATTGGGCGATTCCTGACTGCGTTGGCTATCGGTACCGTCACGATTTGGAATGAATTTCGAGACGCCAGCCGCAACTGTGAAGTCGCAGAGTTCTCCTCAGGGACGCCCGAAGTCGGTTTGTCCGGATGGGCCCCATGCGCGATTTCTTGCGATGACCCAAAGCTTCTTATGATGTGGTCGCATGACGACGTGGCAGGGTTAATTTGTCTGTCTGAAGAGCAGCGGCAAACCTGCCCCCCCGAACAGTTTTTTGAAGGCGAATACGCACGGGGGGACACCTATGTCGATTGGCTCAACCCAGCCTCACGGTTTCCACGAAAACCGCGCCTTCTCGGCTAGGCAACCTGAGGCGGAGGCGAAGCCGACAACGAGACTTCAAGCGCGCCGAAGGCGCTCCTTTGGATCAAACCAACAAAAAAGCCCCGATGTTTCCACCGGGGCTTTCTGTGGCTCTCTGTTTGAAATCAGCGTGACTTAGTCGTCAGCTTTTTCCGCTTTGATCTCTTCGCCGGTTTCCTGATCGACAACTTTCATCGACAGGCGAACCTTGCCGCGATCGTCAAAGCCCAGCAGTTTGACTTTCACGTCCTGGCCTTCCTTCAGAACATCCGAAGGATGGTTCAGGCGGCGGTTCTCGATCTGGGACACGTGCACCAGGCCGTCGCGCTTGCCAAAGAAGTTCACGAAGGCGCCGAAATCGACGATCTTCACGACCTTACCGTTGTAAACGGCGCCTTCTTCGGGCTCGGCGACGATCGAGTGGATCATCTCATAGGCCTTCTGAATGGCTTCGTTGTTGGGCGATGCGATCTTGATGATGCCGTCGTCGTTGATGTCGACCTTGGCGCCGGACACTTCGACGATTTCGCGGATGACCTTGCCGCCGGACCCGATGACTTCACGGATCTTGTCGGTGGGCACCTGCATCGTTTCGATGCGCGGGGCGTGGGCCGAGAACTCTTCGCGGCCCGAGGCCAGCGCTTTGTTCATTTCGCCCAGGATGTGCAGACGGCCGTCCTTGGCTTGTGCCAGGGCTTTGCCCATGATTTCTGGCGTGATGCCAGCAACCTTGATGTCCATCTGCAGCGACGTGATACCGGCTTCGGTGCCTGCCACTTTGAAGTCCATGTCGCCCAGGTGGTCTTCGTCACCCAGGATGTCGGTCAGAACAGCATAGCTGCCGTCGTCTTCCAGGATCAGACCCATGGCCACACCGGCAACCGGTGCTTTCAGCGGCACGGCGGCGTCCATCATGGACAGCGAACCACCACAGACCGATGCCATCGAGGACGAGCCGTTGGACTCGGTGATCTCGGACACAACGCGGATCGTGTAGGGGAAGTCGGTGGCGGACGGCAGAACCGCCTGCAACGCGCGCCATGCCAGTTTACCGTGGCCGATTTCGCGACGTCCGGTGAACCCAAAACGGCCCACTTCGCCGACCGAATAGGGCGGGAAGTTATAGTGCAGCATGAAGTTCGACTTGTAGGTGCCGGTCAGCGCGTCGATCATCTGTTCGTCGTCGCCGGTGCCCAGGGTGGTCACAACCAGACCTTGGGTTTCGCCGCGGGTGAACAGGGCCGAACCGTGGGTGCGGGGCAGGATGCCTGCCTCGGACACGATCGGGCGCACGGTGTCCAGTGCGCGACCGTCGATGCGCTTGCCGGTTTTCACGACGTCGCCGCGCACAACCGAGCTTTCCAGCTTTTTCAGCGCCGAACCCAGGTTGGCATCAGCCAGCTGTTCTTCGCTCAAGGCTGCCTTGATCTCGTCCTTGGCCACGCCCAGGGCCGCAACGCGTTCCTGTTTGTCGGTGTTGCCATAGGCTGCGCGGATCTTGTCTTCGCCAGCGGCTTTCACAGCTGCGTACAGGTCCGAATAATCGGCGGCCTGGAAGTCGAAGGGTTCTTTTGCGCAATCTTCGGCCAGATCAATGATCAGGTCGATGACGGGCTGGATCTGCTCATGGGCAAAGTTCACGGCGCCCAGCATTTCTTCTTCGGTCAGCTCGTAGGCTTCGGATTCAACCATCATGACGGCGTCTTTGGTGCCAGCCACAACCAGGTCAAGACGCTGATCGGGGTTGTCACGCAGCTTGTGCATGTCGTCGCAGGTCGGGTTCAGGATGTATTCGCCATCCTCAAAACCAACGCGGCAAGCGCCGATCGGGCCCATGAAGGGGGCGCCAGAGATGGTCAGCGCGGCCGAGGCAGCGATCATCGCAACCATGTCCGGGTCGTTGACCAGGTCGTGCGACAGAACCGTGCAGATCACCAGAACTTCGTTTTTGAAGCCGGGCACGAACAGCGGGCGGATCGGACGGTCGATCAGACGCGATGTCAGCGTCTCTTTTTCCGTCGGGCGCGCTTCACGCTTGAAGAAACCACCGGGGATTTTACCGGCGGCATAGTATTTTTCACCATAGTGAACCGTCAGCGGGAAGAAGTCCTGACCGGGCTTCTGTTCCTTCGCAAACGTCACGTTGGCCATGACAGAGGTTTCGCCCAAAGTGGCGATAACCGAACCATCGGCCTGACGGGCAACTTTGCCCGTTTCCAGAGTGAGCGTCTCTTCGCCCCACTCGATCGATTTCTTTGTCTCGTTGAACATATAACGTATCCTAGATGGGAGCACGCCCGGCCCTCCGGGTCTCCCGTTTTGCATGGCGGCCCCATTGCCGCCGACCCCATGTTCTTGTGTCCGCGCGCTGGGGTCCGGGCGCATCGTGTCGGATGGGCGGGCCATACAGGAAAAACAGGGGTTTGGAAAGGGTGCGCGCGCAAGCGACGGCAGGGTCTTGCCCGCATATGCGGCACATCCAAGTGGCAGCGATCAGGTCAGGCTGGATCAGCCCCGAAAGATCGCCCGCAAAATCCCATAGATGAAGATCGTGCCAACCACGTAACAGACGATGGCGAGCGGATCCAGGGGGTCGACCGAATGGCTCAGAGATGGCCCACCGAAATTGGTGACGAACGCGCCAGTCAACATGATGGCGCCCATGATGGACACAAGCAACAGGATCAGTTTGGCGAACCAGGAAATGCCGGATCGTCTTTGCTGACCCCCGCCAAGTATGACCTGATCGTCGTTACTGACAACGATGACCCGCGTCCCGTCATCGGCCTTGCGCCGCTTCTTGCGCCCATTGAAAATTGCGGCAACGATTGTTGCAATCACGATCGGGACAATGATTTCGGGGCCCATGGTGGTACCTCTCTAAAAGACCCAGGCGATCAGCACCCAGATCAGGATGAAAAAGACGAAGAACGCGGGCAGGGTGAATTGGATTTCCCCCAGCAACCCGTCCCCGGCGGCGACCATCATGACCACGATCACGACCAGGGTGGCGACAAAGGCGAAGATGGCGGAACTGCGCAGCCCCATGCCCGGTGCGACCGCTTCGGACACGGCGGGGGCAATGAAAAGTACGACAAACGCGGCCAGCACCACGACCACCACGGTGATCATCAGGAACAGACGTGTCGTCGTCTTGCGGTCTTCCATGTCCGGGTCGGTTGGCATGCGGGCCTCCTTGGTTCAGCGTTCGACAAGCTGGCGGATGCGATGCGGATTGGGCATGCCCCAGACCACGATTTCGGCAACATCCCCGGCGCTGAAAAACTCGACCGAAGCGATCCCCAGAATGCGTTGAACAAAGCTCTGTTTGATCCGCATTGCCCGGATGCTGCGCAGCCCGATTTCCGTTCTGGATTTGGCCAAAAGGCCCTTTTCATAAACGACTTCGGCGTCGGTGATCATCAGGCGGTTGGCCTTGGATTTCACATAGAGAAACAGCCAGACCGGGATGCACAGGGCCAGCACCAGCAGCACCAGTTCCGGCATGTCGACCGACAGCACACCGGCGGCGACCAAGGCCGCAACACAGAGGATGAACACCAACGGATTATTGCGAAAGATTGGCGGTGTGGAGTTGTATTTGACAGTACTCATGGAATTCACCCGTCCAGCATTTCAACCAAAGATTGCCCCAACGGGAAGGGGGCGTCAACGAGCAATCCGTCGCATGTCAGCCGTATATGACAGGGGATCAGGAAAACGGAGCCCCAAGAAAAACGCCCGCTCAGGTCTGAGCGGGCGTTTCCCATTGTAACTGGTGCTGTGCCGACCTGCGGGTTTGTTCAAACCCGCAATCCCGGCAATCGAAACGTGTTTCGATACCTTAGCGGCGCAGGCCCAGGCGTTGGATCAGGTCCTGGTAGCGGGCCTCATCCTTGGAACGCGCATAGTCCAGCAGCTTGCGACGTGTGGCGACCATTTTCAGAAGGCCACGGCGACCGTGGTTGTCCTTCTTGTGGGTCTTGAAGTGTTCGGTCAGGGTCGCAATGCGCGACGACAGAATGGCGACCTGAACTTCGGGCGAACCGGTGTCGCCTTCCTTGGTCGCGAATTCTTTCATGAGCCGTGCTTTTTCTTCGGGCGTAATCGACATCGGGGTCTCCTTTGACGTTAAAAGTTGATGGCGCAAGCCGGGATGTCGTCCAGCAAGGTCCGTGGAGGTGCCCGCCAGAGAATCCAGCGGACGCGTGCGTATAGGAGAAAATCGGCGGGAAGGAAAGGAAAAAGGCGCAAGTGCCCCGTGGTCGATTCGACCCACACAGGCCGGGAACATCGTTGTGCGGGCGTCTCAGGCGGCTGATTGCACCCTTTCAGGAAACAGTGAGCCAGGGTGTGTGTAAATGTTTATGAAAATTGCAAATGTTGCCAGTTTCTTGCCTGGGGACAGGTGGTGTCATAAGTTCTGCACAATATTTTCACGGGGCATTGGAGGGTCAGATGGCCGGGATATTTCTATTGATGAGCATGCTGCTGGTCGGCGTCACGATGGATGCGTTCAGCGGCTCGGATGACTCGGATGGCGCGGACAATAATCCGGACAACGCCCGGGACCTGGAAGGAACCGCAGGCGATGACACGCTGACCGGTGGCGCGGGGGATGATGACATCCAGGCCGATGCGGGCAATGACCTGCTGCAAGGCTATGGCGGTGACGATTTCCTGCACGGTGGGTCCGGCGATGACACCCTGGAAGCTGGTGTTGGCGATGACCTGTTGGTCGGCGGCGACGGGAATGACCTGTTGGACGGGCAGGGCGGCGCGGACCGTGTGTTTGGCAATGACGGAAGTGATGTGATTTACGGCGCTGGCGGCGCAGATTTTCTGTCCGGCGGGGCGGGGGATGACATTCTGTACGGTCCCGCAGGCACCTTTGGCGCGCTCAGCACGATCGACAATGACGAAGGCGACATTATCCACGGCAATGAAGGTAACGATTCCATCGGCTTGGGCAATGACGACCAGGGCACCGGTGGCGCGGGCGAAGACACGTTCATTCTGGGCACCTGGACCCAGGACGGGCATGAAAGCATCATCCAAGATTATGATCCCGCCGAGGACCAAATTGTTGTGCTCTATGACCCCGAAGACACGCCGCCGGAAGCAATCGTTGCCGTCCAGATTGATGGTGATGATACCTTGATCTGGATCGACAGCGTGATTGTGGGACGTGTGATAGGTCAGCACGTTCTTCTGTCAGACATCACCTTTACGGCGACGGATCTTCACGACGGGACCTAAGCGGTCAGGTCAGTTTGAACCATTCACCTTCAGCTGATCGATGATCTGCTGCGCCCAGTCCCCCAGCACGGGGATAAAGTCGATCGACCCCAGCATGCGCACCACCAGCGCGACCAGGATCGTGGCACCCAGCACTGACCCCAGGCCAAAGGCCAGGCCGCGATAAAGCTGGAACATACCCAGTTTCCACAGGCTGTCATGCAGGCGGATGAAGCGATGGGTATTCATCTGCGCGACCTCTTCGCGCAGGGCGCGAACCTCGGTTGTCAGATCCGGGTCTGGGCGGTCGTCTGTGGCTGTCTCGCTCATGTCTGTCCCTGTTAATATTTGCGCAACTTGTTGTTAAGGTTGAATTGTTCCCAGAATTCATTAGGGAAAACAACCAGCCCTGTTATCATCCTAAGCTGCGAAATTGGGTGTTGCAAGGTGGTCGCCATGATGTATGGTTTCTTGTTGTTGGGGCTGTTGCCTCTTATTTTCATGTCGGATTTGTTCGACGGCTCAGCCGAAGCTGAGACCGAGGAGGAAGACGATATCGCGTTGGATGACAATTCGGGCATCCTGTCGGACATGGCGTCGTCCAGCGGGGATTTCACGGATCTCTTCGGCGATGAAAACCGGGGTGCCACAGCGCCGCAAATCGATCCTGCGCCGCAAACTGATCCCGAGCTGGACCCTGGGACCGATCCTGACCCTGAGGTCGACCCTGACCTTGCGCCGCCGCCCCCGCCTGTGGCCGAAATGCCGGATGTGGCGGCCCAATCCGATGACCCGGACGATCCTGACAATGAGGTGCTAAAGCCCGTTGAAGACGACGACCAACCGCCAGAGGACCCCAACCCGCCGGTGGACCCGGATGATGTGTTGAAGCCGGACGATAGTGATGGCGAACCGCCCGCTGAGCCGGGCGAAGAGCCGGACAATGTGCTGGCCCCGCTCGATGAGACCGGCGAAGACCTGCCTCAGGACGGAACCTTGGTTGAACAGGGCGTGATGCGCGATGGCGATGCAACGGCAGGCTTGCCGGAGTTCGAATACTTCGTGGATGACACCCAGGATCAGGTCGGCACCGATGGCGCAGACGATATCAGCCTGGAAGACGACGGTCTTGACGGCACCGGCGAAGGTGAATTGTCCGACTGGCACGGCACGCCGTTGGTGAAAACGCCGGGTGATCTGAACGTCGTCGATGGCGGCGCTGGTGACGATGTGATCTCGACCGGAGACGAGGCGGCGTATGCCTTCGGAGGCGCTGGTGACGACGACATCACCGTTGGTGAAGGTGCTGCCGCCGTGTTTGGCGGGGATGGCGAGGACGTCATCACAGGGGGCGACGGCGATGCGGCCTATCTGGATGGCGGCGCAGGTGATGATGTGATCCAGGGCGGCGACGCGGATGAAATCATCAAAGGCGGCGTTCATGTGGATGGCACGGGCGAAAGCGACGATGACGTGATCGACGGCGGCGCGGGCAACGACGACATCAGCGGTGGCTTGGGTGCGGATGATCTGTCAGGTGGCGACGGTGACGATGTAATCGACCACAAGGGCGTTGTGGATGAAGATTCCGGTGCGGAACGCGATGCGTTCGACGACCACGTGGACAACGAAGCGGACACGCTGGACGGCGGCGCTGGCGATGACACGCTGGTGTTTGACCGCGCTGACACAGCCACTGGCGGCGAGGGTAGCGACGTGTTCTGGCTGTATTTCGACGAGGTCAGCGGAACGGGCCACGCCGAGGTCACGGATTTCGAAACCGGCGAAGATTTCCTGCGGGTGCAGTTGAACCCCGACCTGACTCACGGCGATATCATCATGGACGTGCATCCGTCCGAGGATGGGATGGATGGCGTGGTGACGGTGAATGGCGACGTGGTTGCTGTGCTGGCCGGTTCACCCGACGCGACAACGGCAGACGTCTATGTTGAGGTGCGTGAGGACGTGTTCCGCTGAACCCGCGCCTTGGCGCGGGCCACGCCCAACGGGAGGAGACCCGGCAGGGTCGATGGC
>DFBF01000259.1:0-6223 GCA_002367285.1 Rhodobacteraceae bacterium UBA3087
AAAGCCGTGGTCCAGCGCGGCGCGCGTGGCCATTTCTTCGCCAATCCAGATGCCCGCGGCCGATATGATCTGATCGGGCAGGGTGGCCATCAAATAGGGGGTGTCCTGGGCGTTTTCTGGGGTGAAATATTCGCAGACAAACCCGGTGTCTGTCAGTACCTGCGCAAGGGGTTTCCAGTCCGTGCCATCGGATGCGGGGATAAAGAAGAATTCGACATCCGCCACATCCGGCAGGCCGTGTTCGGCCTGCAACGCATCATGGGTCGCAGCGGTTTCCGCCCGCTGCGCTGCGAAATCATGGGGCATATCCGGCGCCAAATCAGTCGTCCTGTTCGGCCAGGAAATGTTCGACCTCAAGCGCGGCCATGCAGCCCATGCCAGCGGATGTCACCGCCTGACGATACTTGTGGTCGGTCAGATCACCCGCCGCAAACACACCGGGGATCGAGGTCGCGGTGCTGTCGGGTTTGGTCACGACATAGCCGCCCATGTGGGTGTCCAGCACGTCCTTGACCAGTTCACTGGCGGGGGCATGGCCGATGGCGATGAACACGCCCTTGGCCGAGATTTCGGTGATCTCGCCGGTCTTCACGTTCTTGGCGCGCACGCCGGTGACGCCCAGGGGCATTTCGTCGCCGACGACTTCCTCCAGCTGGTGATCCCACAGGGGCACGATCTTTTCGTTCTTCATCAGGCGGTTGATCAGGATCTTTTCGGCGCGCAGCTCATCGCGGCGGTGGATAAGTGTGACCTTGCTGGCAAAGTTGGTCAGGAACAGCGCCTCTTCGACGGCGGTGTTGCCGCCGCCGACCACGACGATTTCCTGGCCGCGATAGAAGAACCCGTCACAGGTGGCACAGGCCGAGACGCCAAAGCCTTTGAATTTCTCTTCCGACGGCAGGCCCAGCCATTTGGCGCGCGCGCCGGTGGCCAGGATCACCGCGTCGGCGGTATAGATCGTGCCGCTGTCGCCCTTGGCGGTAAAAGGCCGCTTGGACAGGTCCAGATCCAGGATAATGTCACCGACAATCTCGGTGCCCATCGCCTTGGCGTGCGCTTCCATCTTGATCATCAGATCAGGGCCCTGCACCTCGGTAAAGCCCGGATAGTTTTCGACCTCGGTGGTGGTGGTCAGCTGGCCGCCGGGTTCCATGCCCTGAACCAGAAGCGGTTCCAGCATGGCGCGAGAGGCATAAACGCCGGCGGTGTATCCGGCGGGGCCTGAGCCGATGATAAGGACTTTGGTGTGGCGCGTGTCGGACATGTCTTGTTCCCGGTCTGAAATTCGTTCACATGGATATAGGTGGCGCGAGGCCAGGGGGAAACCCCCCTGTCAAATCGGTCGCAGTCCCGTGACCGTTGCGTTTCCACAGAAATGATCTTGCGCGAGTGCGAAAGATTATTGCGCGTTCGTGCCTGCGGGGATAAGGTTCGCGCAACTTCTGACAGGAAAACCCGAATGCCAACCAGCAAACTTGACCCGATCGACCGTATGATTCTGGCTGAATTGCAGGCGGACGGACGTATGACGAATGTCGAGCTGGCCAAACGCGTCGGCATTTCTGCGCCGCCCTGTCTGCGCCGGGTGCGTACGTTGGAAGAGGCCGGGTATATCCGCGGCTATCACGCCGATGTTGATGCACGCGCGCTGGGGTTCGAGGTACAGGTGTTTGCCATGGTCGGGCTGCAAAGCCAGGCCGAGGCCGATCTGAGCGCCTTTGAAGAATGTTGCCGTGGCTGGTCGCTGGTGCGCGAATGTCACATGCTGAATGGCGAGGTCGATTTCATCCTGAAATGCGTGGCCCCCGACCTGAGCACGTTTCAGACGTTTCTGACCGAACAACTGACCTCGGCGGAAAATGTGGCCAGCGTGAAAACCTCGCTGGTGATCCGGGACGCGAAAGATGATCCCGGCGTGCCGTTTGATGTGCTCGAGGCCCGTCTGGCCGAAGCGCCCTGAGCCTGTAAACCTTTCGTTTCCACGAAAAAAGCCACCCCGTAGGGTGGCAAGTTTTCTCTACTACCAGTTGTCTGTGCTTACGCCGCGCGGGCGCGGGTCTTGGCGTTCGTTTTCCAGGTCGTGCGGCGCGTGCCGCGGGTCCAGGGCATGTCCACTGCGGTGGCGTCAGCCTCTACGATCCATTTCATCCAGCGTTTCTGTGTCATGTCTGCCTCTTGTGCCTGATCTGCGCCCGTTCGGGCCGGTGTTTGTTCTGTTGAGATCAATCTAGCCACGGATTCGGGCAGGGATTTGGCAGCTTTGAAAGTTTTCGACGAATTTTTCGGAAATCCTGCACGGGTGGGTTTGAGGTATGAAAACAAGGGCATTGGAAACAGACTGCCGCCATCGACGGGGATTGTTTCCGGGATTTAGGCAAGACTGAGGCAGGGTTTCGCCCAAGTTGCGCCAGAATCCGTGGCAGCAGGGGCGCTCCCGCCCGCCGTTGACCCTGGCGGGTCGCCGTCCGTTGGGCGTGGCAGTTTTTGCAGGCAAAAACTGGGGGCGGTGGTTACAGGCGGATGGCGGCGATCAGGCGGCCATAGTCCGCTTCTTTCTCGTGGACCGAACGTCGGTAGGAGTAGAATTTTACCGGGTCCGAATAGGTACAGTGCCGGGTCCATTCGGCGTGACCCACCCCTGCTTCGCGCAGTTTGTGCAGGCCAAATGCGGGCAGATCGAATTGCACGCGATCCCCCTGACCACCAGCGAAGAAGCGGCCATAGTCCGGGTCCATGTCCAGGAAGCGGTCAAAGAACTCCGGCCCGACCTCATAGGCGCGTTGCGAGATCGACGGGCCGATCACTGCGGTGGTGTTTTCGCGGCGGGCCCCCAGTGCGACCATGGCTTCCAGCGTTGCTTCCAATACGCCGTCCATTGCGCCTTTCCAGCCCGCATGTGCCGCGCCAATGACGCCTGCGCCGCGGTCGGCAAACAGCACCGGCTGACAGTCGGCGGTCAGGATCGTCAGCGCCAGCCCCGGCGTGGCGGTGACCACGGCGTCCGCTTTGGGCTTGTCATTGCTGGGCCCATCGACGGTGACCACATCGGGCGAATGGATCTGATGTACGGAAACCAATGCCTCAGGTGGCACATCCATTGCCACAGCCACACGGGCCCGGTTGATGCCCACGGCCTCGCGCAGGTCCTGCGATCCGGTGCCGCAGTTCAGCCCGGCATAGATGCCTGAGGATGCGCCGCCTTTGCGGGTAAAGAACCCGTGGCGGATGCCGTCCAGCGCGTCAGAGGTGATGGCGTTAAGTGTCATGCGGTGGTTCCCGGAATGGCTGGCTCATGCGGGCGAGTCAGCCCAAGCACCTTGAAGAGAGTTCCCATTTCATCGGGGTGCGTCAAGCGGCGATGCGCGGCGATATGGGCCTCAAGCGCCTCTCCGCTGAGCTTGGTTGCCAGGGTTTGGGCCCTTTGCGTAATCCCCAGGCGTTCCAGAAACAGCCCCTGAGGGGCGACGCGCGAGGCCGTCAGATCGGTCGCGGTCGATAGGGTTTCGAAATCCACATGGGTGGTCAGGTCGGCCTCGCCCGGGGTGGCCAGCACATCGATGCTTTCATGTGTCTGCAAGGCCTGCAATGTGTCGCCAAGACTGCCCCAGTCGCCATAATCCAGGATCAGGGCCGCGCCGCCATGGTTCAGGATACGGGTCGCGATGGGCGCCAGAATGCCTGCGGCCGCAGCGCAGTGTTCGACCAGATCGCCATGTTTCGTGTCGTCACGGCGGTGGTCCAGCTGCGGTGCGGGCAGTGGGCCGGACAGGCCAAACGCCAGCCTGCCGTCGTTCACACCCACCTGCCGTTCGCGCCAGCCGGTGTCGTCACGGATGAACTGGCGCACGGGCAGAGCGTCGAAGAATTCGTTGGCGACAAGGAACAGCGGGGCCGCAGGCAGGGTGTCGGGGCTGTCGTGATGGGTGACCTTAACGCCCGCCAGTGCGGACAATTGTGCAGCGCGCAGGGGGGGCGAGGCCTCGACCAGATGCACCGAGGCGGCGGCGTGAAACCCCGGCACGCGGGCGGTGGCGCGCAGGATGTCGGCCATCAATGTGCCGCGCCCGGGGCCGAGTTCAGCCAGGGCAAAGGGCGTGGGCATGCCGCGATCCAGCCAGGCCTGGGCCAGTGACAACCCGATGACCTCGCCAAACATCTGCGAGATTTCGGGCGCGGTGGTGAAATCGCCCGCCGCCCCCAGCGGGTCGCGGGTGGCGTAATACCCATGCCGGGGGTGAAGCAGGCAATCGGCCATGTAATCGGCCACGGTGATCGGGCCATTGGTGGTGATGCGGTCGACCAACAGCTGTGCCAGGGGGGTCATGGGGCGCCTCTCCGGCGGGCCCACAGGATCGTTGCGATGCCGATCAACACCATGGGCAGCGACAGGAGTTGACCCATCGACAGCCCGGCCTCGCCCAGCCTGATCACATGGCCCAGCGGGTTGTCGGGCGTGATGTATTGTGCGTCGGCCTGACGGAACAGTTCAACAAACATGCGCGACAGGCCATAGCCCAGAAAGAATGCGCCGGTCAGCATGCCGGGGCGTTTCAGCCAGCCAGATCGCCAGGCCAGATGCAACAGCACGGCGGCCAGAATGGCGCCCTCCAGCGCGGCCTCGTACAGTTGGCTGGGGTGGCGGGCACAGGTGCCGGACAAGGGGATGGCGAAACCGGGGCAGTCTTGCGCCGCCACGCCGGGGAAAATCACGCCCCATGGCACGTCAGTCGGACGGCCCCACAGTTCGGCGTTGATGAAATTGGCAATCCGCACCAGGCCCAGACCGGGCGGGGCCGCGATGGCCAACAGGTCGGCAACCGAGGCCGTCGCCAGCCCGTGTTTGCGCGTGAACAGCCAGACGGCGGCGCAAACCCCCAGGAACCCGCCATGAAAAGACATGCCGCCATTATAGACCTTCAGGATCTCGACCGGGTTGGCCAGGTAGAATTCGGGTTGGTAAAACAGCACAAAGCCCAGACGCCCACCGGCGATGATGCCGATGACGATCCAGGTCGACATCTGCTCCAACTGTTCGGCGGTCATGGGCGGCTCTTTCAGCCACAAAGACACGGTTTTCAGCGCACGCGCGATGATCCACCAACCGATGGCGATGCCGACGATATAGCTGACCGCATACCAGCGGATCGGAAAGTCGATCCAGGGGATGGTGAAAATCTCGGGCGAGATGTTGGGAAACGGGATTCCTGTGCTCATGCCACTTCCTGACCTTGCGGGGCGGGGCAAGTCAACCTTGTGATTTGCGCCCAAGCGCCCCATATAGGCGGCAAGTGTAACAGGAGGCCCGCCATGCAGACGCGCAACAAGGTTCTGGACGATATCTCGCAACTGATGACCAACGCCATGGGCGTGGCGCAGGGGGCGAAGGACGAAGCGGAAACGGCGATGAAAAGCTGGATGGACCGCTGGCTGGCCGATCGTGATTTCGTCACGCGCGAAGAATTCGACGCTGTGCGCCTGATGGCCCAGAAAGCGCGCGAAGAGAACGAGGCGCTGAAGGCCCGTCTTGATGCGCTGGAAGCTGCCACCAAGGGCTAAGCCCGGCTTGCCTGTGGGGCGGCGTCTTTGTTAGGGTCGCACCAACAGGGGCCAAGCCCGGAGCCAGATTTGGCACCCGACGCGCAGACAGGATGTGTTTCATGAAGACGAGTTTGATCGCAGTGGCGATGGTGATTGCGCTGGGCGGCGGCGCACAGGCGGCGGGCTGTGCCATGCCCGCGAATGGGGCCGAGATGAAGGCCGAAGCAAGCACGCATTTGAATAGCTATCGCAGCCAAAAGGGGCGCAAGGCCCTGGGGCGCAATGCGAAACTGGATGCCGCCGCGCAGGCTCATGCCTGTTGGATGGCGCGGACCGGCGAATTTGGCCATCTCGAAAACGGAACAGGTCCCAAGGCGCGGGTAAAATCGCGCGGCTATTGCACGCGGCTGGTGGCGGAAAACATCGCGTTGGGTCAGGGCAGCGGAAATCGCGTGATGGCCGACTGGATGGGCTCGGAAAAGCACTACAAGAACATCATGCTGGGCAAGATCCGTGAATTCGGCGTCGGCGTGGCGATGATGGGCGGCAAACCAGCCTGGGTCATGGTTTTTGCCAAACCGTGCTAGGGTGATCCGCGGCGCCTGTTTTGTGGCGGCGATGCTGGTTGCGGGGCCTATTGCGGCGCAAATATGCGCCATTCCAAAGACTGCGGATGCCGACCTGG
>DFBF01000259.1:6234-7483 GCA_002367285.1 Rhodobacteraceae bacterium UBA3087
GACGGCGCATCCCCCAAAGTACAGGTGGAACGCAGCGGGTTGGATGTCTGTCGCATCACACAGCTTGAGGTCATCGGCCCACGCGACAGTGCCCAGGCGCTGGAGGCATGGTTGCCTGAACTGGCCCCCGAATTGGCGCGCATTGCTGAAGGGACGGAAATGGCCCTGGGCCTTGGTCTGGCTTTGGCAGGCGATGTGCCCGTCTGGGTACTGAGACTGGTTCAGGTCTGCACCGGCGACTGATGTTATTTCAGGATCGGCGGGCTGTCGGGGTCCATGCCGGGGGCTTTGGGCGCGGCGGGTTCAGCGGCCACCGGTTCGGGCAGGTCGAATTTCAACCCGACCCGCAGCAGCGATTGCGCGATGGGCTCGTGCGACGTGAAGAACCCCACATCCATCTGTCCGGCTTCAACGCCGGAAAAAGTCAACGCCTCGTTTGCCGCACCAGCCAGGGCTGATTGCGCACCTTCGACCGGGTCGATGAAGCCCAAAAGGTGGCCGCGCCGCCCGTCGTCATAGACGATGCCGCCCAGACAGGCACAGCCCGCAAGCCCGCCCGCACTGGCCAGTTTTGCGTCCAATGCGGTGATCAGCACCTCGGGCAATCCTGCGGGTGCTGTGACCTCAGAGATGTGGGCTTCGACCTGTTCGGGGCCTTGGCCCAGAGTGTCAGACAGCCAGGACATGGCTTCGGCCGGGATCAGGATCGAGGAGGACGCGACGCCCAGGTTCACGCCCAAGCCGATGTTCTGACCCGCCAACATGCCCGCGATCACGCGACCGGGCAGGGCGGCATAGGGTGCGACATGACCGACGAATTCTGCCAACCGCTCCTCGCGGTCAAACACCAGAACGTATTTGTCACCCTCCAGTTCGAACATCTCGGGCGAGATGTCGTCGCCCTTGGGGTCTTCGACCAACAGTAGGAACAATTCACCGTCCGCCAGCCGTTCATAAAACCGCAGCCGCGCGGCGTCATTGTCCAGATCGGCCTGCATGGCGGCGTGGGCTGTGTCCAGCCGGGTCGTGTCAGTCATTCCAGCACCTCGGTGATGCGGGTTCGCAAGGCCGGCAACAGCTCGGCCTCGAACCACGGGTTTTTCTTGATCCATCCCGTATTGCGCCAGGACGGATGAGGCAAGGGGAAGACGCGCGGCGCATGATCGCGCCAGGTGGCGACGGTGTCGGTGACGCCGCCCCGCGTGCCCAGATGCCATTTCTGCGCATAGCCGCCGACCAGCAGGGTCAG
>DFBF01000183.1:0-442 GCA_002367285.1 Rhodobacteraceae bacterium UBA3087
ATCATTCTTCTTGTCACCCTTGTGCTGGGGGGCATCTATGGCGGCATTTTCACGCCGACCGCGGCGGGCGCTGCCGGGGCGATGGGCGCCTTGATCAAACGGCGGCTGTCCTGGACCGCGTTTTGGAGCGTGCTGGTCCAGATGGGACATATCACAGCGTCGATCTGCATCCTGATTATCGGGGCAAGCCTTTATTCACGCATGTTGGCGGTGTCAGGCATGCCATCCTGGCTTGGCACAGCGGTGGCCGAGGCGGGCATCGGGCCCAACGGCACGGTGTTGTTGTTGCTCTTGGCGATGATCGTGTTGGGGACGATCCTGGATTCTGCGTCGATCATGTTGTTGACGCTGCCGATTGTTCTGCCGGTCCTGACCAATAGCGGCGTAGATCTTGTGTGGCTTGGTGTGCTGAGCGTGCTTGCCGTGGAAATCGGCCTGTTAA
>DFBF01000183.1:472-9676 GCA_002367285.1 Rhodobacteraceae bacterium UBA3087
AGTCACCCTTGGACAGATATTTCGAGGCGCCACACCATTCGCCATCATCATGTTCGCGGTTCTGCTGCTGATTTTCATGTTTCCTTGGTTGGCGACCGCGCTGATCTGATCGTAAAACACTCAACCCAAAAAGGGACTAGCGTTATGGCAAAGTGGCAATTCACCAAAGGTCTGCACGACATCGGGAATGGGTGTTGGGCCTGGTTGCAACCGAACGGCGGCTGGGGGTGGAGCAACGCCGGGCTTATCACGGACGGTGAAGCCTCGTTGTTGGTTGATACGCTGTTCGACCTGAAACTGACGGGCGAGATGTCGGACGGGATGCGCCAATCGGTGCCGCAGGCTGCATCAATCGGGGTTCTTGTGAATACCCATGCCAATGGCGACCACACTTTCGGGAAATAATTGGTCAAGGACACACGCATCATCGGCTCGCAAGGGACCGTAGGCGAGTTCTCGCATGTGCCGCCATCGGTATTTCAAGGCATGGTTAACGATCCCAAACCGTTTGGGCGTGCCGGTGAATTCGTTGCGAACTGCTTTTGCCCGTTTGACTATTCCGGCATCGTTCTGACCCCACCGACCGAGGTGTTCAGCGGCCAGACCACCGTCATGGTCGTGGGCAAGCAGGTGCATCTGATCGAGGTTGGACCGGCCCATACCAAGGGTGACACGCTGGTCTATCTGCCTGAAGAAAAGATCGTCTATACTGGTGACATTCTGTTCAACGAAGGCACACCCATTGCCTGGGTCGGACCGGTGTCGAACTGGATTCACGCCTGTGAACGTATCCTTGAACTGGACGTCGACGTCCCCGGACACGGCCCGATTGCCGACAAGCAAGCGGTCGTCGCCATGCGCGACTATCTTGTCTATGTCTTGGACGAGAGCCGCGAAG
The DNA here is from genome assembly GCA_002367285.1 of Rhodobacteraceae bacterium UBA3087. GTDB lineage: Bacteria > Pseudomonadota > Alphaproteobacteria > Rhodobacterales > Rhodobacteraceae > Aliiroseovarius_A. The sequence goes on from DFBF01000183.1 coordinate 1,371, forward strand.
GGTTTGATGTCGGTAGGGATTTTCTGGCGGCCGCCTACGATATCGACCTGGGCGAATACGGCAGCTGGGACGCGGCGGAACGCCTGATCGTGACCGTTCAAACGCTCTTTGACGGCTTCAACGATGTGCCAGCCCCAGAGCGCGCACCGATCCCCTATTTCGAATTCATGAAGGATTGCCGGGACAAACACGGATTGGGGAACGTGCATGGCGACCCGTACCCCTGTGGCCGCGTTCACTGAACAACGATCATTCGCCCAAGGTGTTACCTGTTTGCTGCATAATGTTTGGAATTTCCTGTACTGACAGCAGGCATGTCGGGGAATACGTCAACATCTTTCACGACGACTTTGCGCTGGATCACAGTCACACAAGGCAAAAGCCGCTAGGTTTCCGGAAAGCAGTATCAGAAGACGGCGACCTCTGGAATTGGCCAGCACCAAGGAGAAACAGAAAATGACTGACGACAATCAAAACGACACGCAGATTGGTCAAGAAGCCCGCACCGCAGTTGAGCATGGTGGGGATATCCGTGGCGATGTGCGCGATATCGTGACACGCGCGCTGGGTGGCCAGCCGCTTGAGCCGGGCGGCTTGGGGCGTGTCCTGAAGCTGGTCTTGGAAGGTGCCGCCGAGGGTGTGCCCGAGGGTGCCACCGAGGCCAGCGTCGCAATGCGTAAGGCCGGAGAAGGCATTGAGGACGCAATGGGGCGTGTTGCCGAGGCTTCGAAGCTGGCGATTGAAGAGGCGCGAAGCCGGGAGGATGAGTTCACCGAGACCGAGCTGAAACGCGCAACGCAAGACCTGTTGACGCTGGATCGGTTGTATATCGACACGATGCAGGATTTCGCCAAGGCCGGGGCCACGACGGCACGCAAAACAATTGGTGACCTGGCCACGCATATGGAGCGCAGTGGCAGCGACGCCATTACGGCGATCCGCGAGGCCGCCAATGTTCTGCGCAAAGGGGCTGCTTCCTCTGAGCGGCCGCATCTGTCGGATGTAAATCGTGCGGCCAAAACCGGGGTTGGCACGATCGCTGCGATTGGCAGCGCGATCTTGGGCGGCATTGCCGAGGGGCTTGAGGCCGCGAAGGACAAACCGAATTCCGACGCGTCGAAGAAGGACGCCTGATGCCAGCGGGTCTGTTCAACGTCGGGCAGGACCTGAGGCGGCTGGCCGAAATCTCGGGTATTCTGATCGCGCATGGTTTTGGCGATCTTGTTCGGCAACTCGGTCTCGACAAGCTGGTTGCAGGGGTGGGGCAGGCCTTGCATCGAAAAGAGGCCACGGTGCCGCATCTGCTGAGTGCGCCCGAACGTTTGCGCCATGCGCTGGAGGAGTTGGGTCCGACCTTTGTCAAACTGGGTCAGATCCTTTCAACTCGCGCCGACCTTTTGCCACCGGACTATATTTCCGAACTTGGCCGACTGCGCGACAAGGTGCGCACACTGGATTGGGCCGATCTGGCCGTCGAGGTGGAGACAGAACTGGGCGTTCCCTTGACCGAATTGTTCGACGCGATCGAGACACAGCCCTTGGCCGCCGGTTCTATCGCGCAGGTGCATCGGGCGCGCCTGAAGACCGGCGAACAAGTGGTTCTGAAAATCCGCCGCCCCGGTGTTGTGCCGGTGATCGAGGCTGACTTGCGCCTAATCCTGCGGCTGGCAGCATTGGCCGAGGCAGAAGTGGACGGGCTGGCCCGGTTCCGCCCCGTCGAGATCGTCACCGAATTCGCCCGCTCGCTGCGCAGCGAACTGGATTTGGCAAATGAATGCCGCAATGCCGAGCGGATCGCGGCGAATTTCGCTGATGATCCGTTTACACGCGTTCCCGCTGTGCATTGGCAGTGGAGCCGTGAAAACATGAATGTTCAGGACTGCGTTTCCGGCGTGCCTGGCAGCGACTTGGCGGCCGTCCGGGCGGCGGGCCTGGACCTGAAACTGCTGGCGCGGCGCGGTGCCGATGCGGTTCTCAAGATGATCTTTGCCGATCGGTTCTATCACGCCGATCCGCATCCGGGGAATGTCTTTTACCAGCCGGACGGCGGGATCGTCTTCATCGATTTTGGCATGGTCGGCCAGCTTACACGGCAACGCCGGGACGAATTGGTGGACCTTCTGTTCGGGGTGGTTGGCAAACGGGCCGACAAGGTGGCAAACATCCTGTTGCGATGGGCCGAAACAGACAATGGCGACAGCGCGCGGCTGGCGTCCGAGGTCGAGGGATTCATTGACCGGGTGCACGGCGTGCCGCTGGGTCAGTTTCACTTGTCAGCGATGATCGCGGATCTGATTGCGGTGATGCGCGAACATCAGTTGGCGCTGCCTTATGATCTGACAATGCTGACCAAGGCTTTTGTTTCACTAGAGGGCATGGGGCGGGAGCTGGACCCGGATTTTGACATGGTGAGCGCTGCGCAGCCGTTTTTGCAGGATTTGATCTGGCAGCGCCACGCACCACATGAGCTGGCCCGCCGCGCCCGCGAGGGGGTGGAGGATGGGCTGGCCTTGATGACGGCGCTACCGGGTGATCTGCACAAACTGATCGCGGCGGCTGCGGATGGGCACCTGAAGCTGCATATCGACCTTGACGACGGCGAGAAATATTTTGATCGGCTCGACCGGCTTATGGCGCGATTGACAATGGGGATCGTGATCGCCGCATTGACCATCGGCTCATCCATCGTGATGACGGTATCGGGCGCGGAAATGGCCGTCGGGGTGTCCTTCTTCGCACTCCTCGGGTTTTTTGGCGCCGTGCTGGGTGGGATCTGGTTGCTTTGGTCGATCTGGCGCAGTGGGTAGTTTAGCTGGTGTCGAATGTGCGCCGAGATGTCGAGGCGTCGAGAGTGACGGCCGGGCATCGAAGGCACCAAGGGAGTTGAACCGTTATGGTCGAAGATACATCCGGACGTTTTGATCGCTGCCTCGTCGTGCTTCGTCAATCACCTTTTTTTTGCCGAGCTGGGGCCGGGGGTTCAAGAGGATATGCTTGGCCAGTTCACCTTCGCCCCCTTGGCCCGGCGCGATACCCAACTGGCGGCCTCCGAAGGCGGCCCCGCGTTTCACGTCATTGTTTCCGGGCGGGTGAAACTTTCGCTTTTTCACCCGGAAACGGGCCGCGAACATATTCCTTTCCTGCTAGGGCCGGCGGATGGGTTTGAAACTGTCAGCCTGCTTGACGGCCAACCTTCGGGCCTTGTCGCGACGGCCCTTGACGATACCGAGCTTCCGACAGCGCCGTTGCCGCAACTGCTGCGCTGGCTGCACGACCACCCGGAGTTCAACCGCAGCCCCTTGCCCAATCTTACCAATCACATGCGCGAGATGGCAGCGCAGATTGAGGATTTGTCCCTTTACGACACCGGGGCGCGGCTGGCCCGGCGCATCCTGCGTCATATCCTCGTCGACAACTTGGTGCGACTGTCCGCAGGATACTTCAACCCAGGAGAAGATCATGCTGAAGAAACTTGGAACCGAAATCAAAGCCAATGTGCAAAAAGCGGCCAAGGAAGGGAAAGCCTCGGCCAGCGAAATCCACGAAGCAGTGCGCAGCGCGGTGGTTCACATGCGCAAGGCGCTTAAGCCCGCCGAGGCGGTGAACCGTGAAACGGTTGCTGCGACAGTGTCGGGGGCCATCGAAGGCATCAAGCAAACCGAATCGCACTTGGTTGCGGTTGCCGAAAACGAAGTCGCCGAAGTCAAAGAGAAACTGAAGCAAGAGAATGAGCGGCTTGCCACAGCCACGCATGAGGCCTTTGAAAGCGCCCTAGGGATGTCGCCGCCGTGCCCACCATGGCGGCGACATCTGTTGAAAACCGGTCCGAGTCCGAAGAATTTCGTCAGGCCGTAATCGTTCAGTCTGTGGTTCCATATCGTGTCTTGGTGTGGCATTATAATGCTGCAGCGCAGCGCAGGCGCAGAAGGTAAGTGCAATGACAACAATCATCCTGAATTTCAGCGGTCCGGCCATGCGTCTTGCCATTGTGTTGGTCGCTTTGGTGCCGTTTTTGTCCGGGACCCCGGCGCGCGCTGAATCTCCAATTGAGGGCTTGTCGCTTGAGACGTTCCTTTCAAAGTTTGGCGCCGAAAAGTTACCCGAAGGAATCGTGCAGTCGAACGGTCGAATTGAGGGTCAGTCGATCGAGATCGCCACGAAATACCCCGGACGGGTGGCCGAGATTCTGGTGTCCGAGGGCGATATCGTCGAAGCAGGCGGGCTTGTGGCTCGGATTGATGACCGCGAATATCGCGCCCAGTTGTTGGGCGCCGAGGCGGACGTGCTGCGCACTGAGGCCGCCCTGGATATCGCCAAGGCGCAGCGCGATCAGGCCGCAAGCGCGGCTGAACTTGCGCGTCTGGCCTTCGAGCGCGTCGACAAGCTGTTTGCCGGGGGGTATGCAAGCTCGCTGCAACACGACGAAGCGCTCAACAGCGTTCGGTCAACCGAGGCCGCGTTGCGGGGCGCCGAAGCGCAGATCGCCAATGCCACCTCGACGATTATCGCCGCCAGTGCCCGGGTTTCGCAGCTGAACGCGGTGCTTGATGACATGGTCCTTGTCGCGCCGCGCCGTGGTCGGGTGCAGTATCAGCTTGTTCAGGCGGGCGAGGTCGTCGGTGCCGGCGCGCGTATCGTCACATTGATCGACCTGACCGACATTTCCATGTCGCTTTACCTGCCCGCAATGGACATCGCCAGGCTGTCGGTCGGTGACGAAGCGCGCATCGTGCTGGATGCCGTATCCGAATACGTGATCCCGGCGCGGATCAGCTTTATCTCGGCTGACGCGCAGTTCACGCCAAAGATGGTCGAGACGCAGGACGAACGCGAACAGCTTGTCTTCCGCATCAAAATTCAGATCCCCCGCGACCTGTTGCAGCGGTTCGAGGCCCAGGTAAAGGCGGGCATCCGCGGTGTCGGTTTTGTGCGCACTGATTTGAATGTGGACTGGCCTGCTGACCTTGCGCTGAAGCTACCGGAATGACTGGGGCCGTCGTTGCATCTTTGACGGGTGTGACACATCGCTATGGCAAGCGACTGGCGCTTGATGCGGTGGACCTGGATATTCCGGCGGGCTGTATGGCGGGGTTGATCGGCCCTGATGGGGTTGGAAAGTCAACGCTGCTGGGCCTTGTGTCGGGGGTGCGTCGGTTGCAATCGGGCACGCTTCGGGTGCTGGATGCCGACCTGACACAGCGCGCGGTGCGGCGCGCGGTGTCGCCGCGCATTGCCTATATGCCGCAGGGACTGGGCCGAAATCTCTATCCCACGCTGAGTGTAAACGAGAACATCGACTTCTTTGGCCGTCTCTTTGGTCAGACCGCCGCCGAGCGCCGAATTCGCATCACCGAATTGCTGGAGGCAACCGGGCTTGCGCCCTTTCGCGAGCGGCCCGCAGGCAAGCTTTCGGGCGGAATGAAGCAAAAGCTGGGCCTGTGTTGCGCGCTGATCCATGACCCTGACCTTTTGATTTTGGATGAACCGACAACCGGGGTGGATCCCTTGTCACGGCGCCAGTTTTGGGAGTTGATCGCGGTAATCCGCGCGCGCCGCCCAGGAATGAGCGTGCTTGTTGCAACCGCCTATATGGAGGAAGCCGACCGTTTCGATTGGCTGGTAGCGATGGATGACGGCAAGGTGATTGCACAGGGAAAACCCGCCGACATCTGTGCCCAAGTGGGTCAGGTCGAGTTGGAAGAGGCATTTATTGCCCTGCTGCCCGAAGAAAAACGCATGGGCCACAGCGCCGTGCACTTGCCGCCCCGCTTGGTCGATCCGGACGAGACACCCGCCATTTCCGCCACCAGCCTGACCCGGCGATTTGGCGACTTTACCGCTGTGGACAATGTCAGCTTTGAGATTGCCAAGGGCGAAATTTTTGGCTTTCTTGGGTCCAACGGTTGCGGCAAATCGACAACAATGAAGATGCTGACCGGGTTGCTCGAGGCAAGCGAAGGGGCAAGCCGGTTGTTCGGCACACCGCTGAATGCTGGCGACATGGAGACACGGCGCCATGTCGGCTATATGTCCCAGAGCTTTTCGCTCTATTCTGAACTGACGGTGCGGCAAAACCTGCTGCTCCATGCCCGATTGTTCCATGTGCCACACGCCGAGATCGCGGCGCGGATCGAAGAAATGCTGACCCGGTTCGATCTGCGCGACGAGGCCGATGATTACTCGGACCGGCTGCCGCTGGGCATCCGCCAGCGGTTGCAGCTGGCGGTTGCGGTGATCCACCGGCCCGCCGTGCTGATCCTGGACGAACCGACCTCGGGCGTTGATCCCATTGCGCGCGATGCCTTCTGGCAGGTGCTGATCGACCTGTCGCGCAAGGATGGGGTGACAATTTTCATCTCGACTCATTTCATGAATGAAGCCCTGAGATGCGACCGCATATCGCTGATGCACGCGGGCAAGGTTCTGGCCGTAGGCACCCCAAGCGCATTGGTAGAAAGCCGACAGGCGGACACGCTTGAGGCGGCCTTTATCGCTTATCTGGAGGACGCCGTAGACCCGGATCTTACCACGGGACAGCGACCGGACACGCAGATCACAGCGCCGCCGGTTCACGCGCCCGCCTGGATGGCGCACCGCGCGGTGCCGGGTCTTGGGCGACTATGGGCCTATGCAAGGCGCGAGACGGTGGAGCTGTTGCGTGACCGTATCCGGCTGTTTTTTGCCCTCGCGGGGCCAGTTTTCCTGATGTTGGTCATCGGGTTTTCCATTTCTTTCGATGTCGACGGGCTGCGCTATGCGGTGTTTGATCAGGACAAAACGCCCGATAGTCGGCTTCTTGCGGAACAGTTTGGGTCGGTCCGCTATTTCGAAGAGCGTGACGAGATAGCGAGCGCAGCAGAAATGAACCGACGTTTCATCAATGGTGAATTGACCATCGCCATCGAGATCCCATCCGGTTTTGGCCGCGATCTTACAGCCGGGCGGCAACCTGAGCTTTCGGTCTGGATCAGCGGATCAATGCCGTTCCGCGCCGAAACGGCGCAGGGCTATATTGGCGGGCTCGCCGCCAGCTATGGCGCGATTTATGCCAAGGAGCACGGGTTGCCAGCAACGCAGCCCCTGGGCTTTGAGGTCCGGTTCCTGTTCAATCAGGCGTTCAAAAGCGCCTATGCGCTGGTGCCAAGCATCCTGATGTTGATCCTGATGCTGATCCCGGCGATCAATGCGACCATCGGCGTGGTGCGCGAAAAGGAAACCGGCTCGATCGCCAATTTCCAATCGACACCGGTGACCAAACTGGAATTCCTGCTGGGCAAGCAGCTGCCTTATGCTGCGGTTGGCCTGATTAGCGCCCTGATGCTCTTTGCACTTGGTATTTTCGTCTTTCAGGTTCCGTTCAAGGGGTCGCTTTCGGCCTTCGCCGTCGGAACCGTGGTCTTTGTGATGGTTTCTACCGCCTTTGGTCTGGTCTTTTCGTCCTTTACCCGAACCCAGGTCGCGGCCGTTTTCGCCACTGCGATCTTCTCGTCTATCCCGGCGATCAACTTTTCCGGGCTGCTGGTGCCGGTGTCGTCGCTTGACGGGGTCTCGCAGGTGGTTGGACTTTCCTTTGCACCGGCCTGGTATCAACCGATTGCCATGGGCAGTTTCACCAAGGCGCACGGTTGGGCCGATCTTGGGCCGAATATCGCGGCACTTGTCGGGTTCTTCATCGCCTATATGGCCATCAGCGTGCTCGCGCTGCGCAAACAGGAGGCCTGATTGATGCGCCGTGCGCTACTCAACACCCTGCGGTTGACAGGCAAGGAACTGCGCAGCATTCGCGCCGATCCGATCATGATTATCCTGATCGTCTTTGTCTTCGTCATCGCCATTCCCGTTGTATCCAAGTCCATTTCGACAGAGATTCGCGATGTCGCGGTCGCCGTGGTAGACGAGGATCATTCGACCCTGTCCCGAAGGATGACGGATGCGATCCAACCGCCCTTGTTCCTTCCGGCCCAGCAGATCGGCCCGGAGGAGGCGAATGACGCGCTGAACAAAGGTCGTGTTGTCCTCGTGGCTGTTTTCCCGCCCGGGCTCGAGGCCGATCTGCGTGCAGGCCGCGACGCGACGGTGCAGATCCTTGTTGATGCTACGTCGGTTGCCCATGCGGGCAACGGCGCGGCCTATCTTCAACAGGTTCTGTCGCAAGAGGCCGCCAAGGCGCTGTCCGGCAATGGTGGCAGCGCGGCAGGGTTGGCCGATCTGGTGTTTCGCACCCGGTTCAATCCGAACCTGTCAGGGATCTGGTTCGCCTCTGTCACCCAGTTGATGAATAATATCACCATCCTCACGGTCATTCT
>DFBF01000056.1 GCA_002367285.1 Rhodobacteraceae bacterium UBA3087
TCAACCCCGGGCGCATAGGCGATGAAAAACGGGTTTTCATAGATCGGCTTGCCATACGTCAGCGGCGTGTGGTCATCAAACCGCACGACATCCCCGCCGGCGCCTTTCAGCACGGCATGACCGGCGGCGGTGTCCCATTCCATCGTGCGCCCCACGCGAGGGTACAGGTCGGCTTCGCCTGTGGCGACCAGGCAGAACTTCAGGCTGGAACCGGCTGATTTAGAGTCTTTTACGGCGTATTTGTTGATGTAATCTTCGGTCGCCTGATCGCGGTGCGATTTGGACGCGACGATCATCAATGCGCTGTTGTCCGGGGTCGAAACGTTGATCGGGCTCAACGCGCCGACCGTGTCTTTTGCGAACGGCCCGGCCTCTTCGACCGTCACGCCATCGGCGCGGGTAAAGAACATGCGGCCCTTGGCGGGGGCATAGACCACACCACGGATCGGTGTGCCATCGATCACATAGGCGATGTTCACGGTGAAATCGCCGCGACGGTGGATGAATTCCTTGGTGCCATCCAGCGGGTCCACGATCAGGAATTCGTTGGCCGAGGAGGCATGGCTGTCCGCCTGTTCTTCCGTCACCAACAAAACGTCAGGGAATTCAGCGCGCAGCCCGGTCGAAATCAGCGCGTCTGCGGCTTCGTCCGCGGCGGTGACAGGGCTGTCATCAGACTTGGACTTCACTTCAAAATCATCAGAGTTGTAAATCTCCATGATCACGTCACCGGCTTCCAATGCCAGCGTGCGCATCACGGTTTCCAAACGGTCAAAATCCAACGGATTTCTCCTTCGTATATACCTGTTGTGGGGTGTGTTGATTAACACCACCCGCCTCCTTATGCTTTGAGCGTAAGAGAACAGCAAGAATTCCCTGTGTAAACAGGAAGCGGGCAACCAAAAGGCACACCCCATGTTCCAGGCTGATACCCGATACCAGAACAAGGCACAGTCCGTTGTCGGTATCATGGAAGTGATCTATCACGCGACGGTGCGCAGCGTGCGCAAGACGCATGCGAACCCGCTTGTGGGCCTGCTCGTCAATATGTTCCAGACGCTGGTTTTGGTGTTTGTCTTCTATATCATGTATTCGATTTTGGGTCTGCGCGGCAGTGCGATCCGGGGGGATTTCCTGATCTACATCATGTCAGGGATCTTCCTGTACATGACCCACACAAAAACGATGAGCGCGGTTGTCAGCTCTGAAGGCCCGGCATCACCGATGATGCAACACGCGCCAATGACGACCTTTATTGCCATCACCTCAGCCGCGTTGGGGTCGCTGTATATTCAGGTCTTGTCAGCAATCGTGGTGCTGTTCGTCTATGATGTGGGGTTTCAGCCTGTTGTCATCACCGATCCCATCGCAACCTTTGGCATGTTGCTGATGGCCTGGTTTTCCGGTGTCGCGGTGGGCATGGTCTTTCTGTCACTGAAGCCGTGGTTTCCACAGTTCGTTTCCGTCGCCTCGATGATCTATGCGCGGGCAAACATGATCGCATCGGGCAAGATGTTCGTGGCCAATACCCTGCCCTATACGATGCTGAAGATGTTCGACTGGAACCCACTGTTCCACATCATCGACCAGGCGCGCGGATTTGCCTTCGTCAATTACAACCCGCATTATTCGAACACGACCTATCCGCTGGTTGTTGCCATCACCCTGTTGATGATCGGCTTCATGGGCGAAAATTATACACGCAAACACGCATCCATTTCCTGGGGGGCCCGTCGATGAAATTTCTTTTTGCCATCCTGCTCAGCCTGCTGCCGCTTTGCGCTATGGCCAATTCCTTTCCCGCGCTGTTCAATGTCGCTGGCGTGGCATCGAATGATGGTCTGAATATCCGCAGCACGCCCAATGCCAGCGGCGCGATTATCGGTGCACTGGCCTATAACGCCACTGGCGTCGAGATCATCCGCCCCTCGAACACCGGCACCTGGGGGCTGGTTAACACGGACGAAGGCACGGGTTGGGTGTCGATGCGGTTCCTGGCGCGCACCACGGCCCAATGGGCCTATCCGGCGCCGGCATTCTGTTCTGGAACAGAACCCTTCTGGGGTTTGACCCTGTCAGGCAATGGCCCGGTGGCATTCGATCTTATGGGCGGCGGCAACATGCTGTTCAACACGCAGACTCAGATGACCGCGGTTGGACGGCCCGATCGTCACAGCTTTGTCGCTGCCGGCACCGACGGTATCCTGCATGCAGTCATCAGCCATGATACCTGTTCCGATGGCATGTCCGATCGCGAATATGGCCTGACCCTTGATCTGATCTTTCGGGGTCAGAACGGGTATGTGCAATATTCCGGGTGCTGTTCCCTGGCGCAATAATCAGGTGCCCGACCCACACGGCCCGGCGTGGCCAGTTCAATCCACCACGCGCATGGTCAGATTGATCCGCCCGTGGCCGGACAACAGGGATGACGACCCGAACCGGATTCGATCCACCCCGTGATAGGCCAGCCGCGCGTCACCGCCCAGCACCAGAACATCGCCAGATGACAGCCAAATTGATTGAGTCTTGCCGCCACGTTCGCATCCCCCAATTCGAAACAGCCCATCATCGCCTAAAGACACCGAAACGACGGGAAATGAAAAATCCGCTTCGTCCCGGTCCTGATGCAGACCCATTTTGGCCCCTTCACCATAGAGATTGACCAGACAACAGTCCGGTGCGCGGGTCACACCAGACACCGCCCACCACAAATCCAGGATAGTTTCAGGGATCACGGGCCACGGCGTGCCGCCCGGGTGACGATCAATATATCGATATCCCCGCGCATCCGAATACCACCCATAGCGGCCGCAAGAGGTCATCCGCACCGACATCTCTTTCCCCCAACGGGTCTTGGGGGAAAACATTGGCGCCGCCGCGACAACATCACGCAGCACACGAACCACCTCCTCCTGCGCAGATCCATCCAGCAGAGATTTCCATACCTTTGCCCCGCCAAGCTCGATATCAGACTGTCTAAATTGGCTATTCATCAGCAAAACTCTAAAAATGACTCGCTTTTTTGCCCTAGACTCGCGTTTCAAACGCTTGCAGGGGCCTTTTCCCACTCCTATATACGCCCAGACGTCGGGTTCGGACCACTCCGGAACCGGCTAGAAATCTGGGATCAGGAGCTGGTGCTTACCAAGGCCGGTTCCTCCTACATCGCCAATGAGAGGATTTTGAGTATGGCTAAAGTCATCGGTATCGACCTCGGGACAACCAACTCCTGTGTCGCAATCATGGACGGCTCGCAACCGCGGGTCATCGAGAATTCAGAAGGGGCGCGCACGACGCCCTCGATCGTCGCCTTCAAGGACGACGAACGCCTGGTTGGGCAGCCTGCAAAACGCCAGGCCGTGACCAACCCCGACAACACCGTTTTCGCGGTGAAACGTCTGATCGGTCGCGCAATGGACGACCCGGCAGTCGAAAAAGACAAGAACCTGGTGCCCTATGCCATTGTGAATGGCGGCAACGGCGACGCATGGGTCGAAGCTGGCGGTGAAAAGTACTCGCCCAGCCAGAT
>DFBF01000077.1:0-2869 GCA_002367285.1 Rhodobacteraceae bacterium UBA3087
GTCAGCAAGGCGTTGCGAATGCCATGTTCACGGATCGCCGCGCGCACATCGTCATCCATGTGTTTCAGCGAGCCGGACGCCAAAAATGCCTCGGCGTCAAACAACGGGAACGGACCCTTCTCTTTGGCCAGATCGACCGAGGCCAGATAAGACGCCCGCGCAATCGCTTTCATCCAAACCTCGGTCTGCGCCGCAGCTTCGTCCGAGCCATAGCGCAGGCCCAACATCAACAAAGCGTCGGCCAGCCCGGTAACGCCCAGACCAATACGCCGTTTCGCATGCGCCTCTTGGCGTTGGGCTTCCAACGGGAAACGGCTGGTGTCGACCACATTGTCCATCATCCGCACAGCGGTGCGCACCAGTTTGTCCAACGCATCAATGTCCAGATGGGCGGCGTCCTCGAACGGCTCGGCCACCAGTCGCGCCATGTTGATGCTGCCCAACAGGCACGCGCCATAGGGCGGCAGGGGCTGTTCACCGCAAGGGTTCGTCGCCGCGATCTGTTCGCAATAGGCCAGGTTGTTCATCTGGTTGATGCGGTCGATAAAGATCACACCCGGCTCGGCAAAATCATAGGTCGCGCGCATGATCTTATTCCACAGATCACGGGCCTCGACGGTGTGATAGACGACGTCGCCGAACTTCAGCTCCCAACTGGTATCATCCTTGACGGCCTGCATGAAATCATCGGTCACCAGCACCGACAGGTTGAACATGCGCAGGCGCGCGCTGTCCTGTTTGGCGGTGATGAAATCGTGAATGTCGGGGTGGTCGCACCGCATGGTCGCCATCATCGCGCCGCGACGCGACCCGGCGGACATGATCGTGCGGCACATCGCGTCCCACACATCCATGAACGACAGCGGGCCCGAGGCATCCGCCGCAACCCCCATCACATCCGCGCCTTTGGGCCGAATCGTGCTGAAATCATACCCGATGCCGCCGCCTTGCTGCATGGTCAAAGCGGCCTCTTTCAGCATGTCGAAAATGCCGCCCATGCTGTCGGGGATCGTGCCCATGACGAAACAGTTGAACAGGGTCACCGCGCGCCCCGTGCCAGCCCCCGCCGTGATGCGGCCTGCGGGCAGGTATTTGAAATCTTCCAACGCCTCATAGAACTCGGCTTCCCGCTCGGGCTCTGCCTCGGACAGGGACCGGGCAATGCGGCGCCAGCTGTCTTCGACCGTCTGGTCGACCGGGTCACCATCCGCCTGCTTGAAACGGTATTTCATATCCCAGATCTGCTCGGCAATGGGGGCGGCGAAACGGCTCATTCTGACGATTCCTGTTCGGTTTGGAAGGTTTTTCAGAATAGGCCACAGCAACGGTTGCGGTCAATTGCCCTTTGCGACGATTATGCGTATTCTGCGACTCNNGTCACCACAATATCTTGGGGAATAGCCGTGGGAACGCCCATACATCTTGTAAAGCTCTGCGTCGGGGCCGAACGTGTCGAAGACCTGGACGCCTGGCAAGCTGCCCGCGCCGGGGGGCGTGTTGACTATGAGCCGCGCCATGTCACCCGCATGTGGCCCAAACAAGAGGCCGCGCTGCTGGACGGCGGATCGCTGTTTTGGGTGTTCAAGGGGTTCATCCTGGCCCGTCAACGCATTCTGCGCCTGGACGAAGTGATCGGCGACGACGGCATTCGCCGCTGTGGCATCGTCATGGACACCGACGTTGTGCGCACCGAAAGCGTGCCGCGCCGTCCGTTCCAGGGCTGGCGTTACCTGCAAGATGCGGACGCGCCCAAGGACCTGACCCTGTCGAAATCTGACGAAGACGAATTGCCCCATGACCTGACCGCCGCGCTTGCGGAAATCGGTATCCGCTGACCGCCAGGTTGCGCCGTTTCCTCAATCGTGCTGCGCACGCTTTCCTCACCGTCGCGGCAAGGCCGCAGCAAGCTGCGGCCACGTCGGGGGGCCTCGCCTTCGGCTCGGAAATTCTTGCCTCCGGCGGGGATATTTCTGGCAAGAGGAAAAGCCCCCCCCGGCGTGGCGGGGTGGGATAGCGGAAGGGTTAGGTCAGAACGGCCCTCACCTGGGTGGGAGCCGCGACGGGGGCCTATCCACCCAGTCCAAGCCTCTCGACCAATGCTCCCAGCCGCTCTCGGTTGCCACCGTCCCAATTCGCTTTGCGCGACTTGAACAGGGTTGCCTGGCTTTTATGCACCGGCGCCCCTGACAGGATTTTCAGATGGTTCGCCCGCAGCGTTTCCCCGGTCGAGGTGATATCGGCAATCGCCTCAGCGGTTTCGTTCTTGACGGTGCCTTCGGTCGCGCCCTGGCTGTCGACCAGTTGATAGTCCGCAACGCCGTGATCGCGCAGGTGGTCGCGGATCAAACGGTGGTATTTGGTGGCGATCCGCAGACGGAACCCATGTTTTGCACGGAACGCCGCCGCGACCGCGTCCAGATCATCCAGCGTATTCACATCGACCCAGACCTTGGGCACGGCTATGATCAGGTCTGCGTGACCGAACCCCATCAGGGCCAGTTCCGCCACCTTGTCTTCCCACAGACCCAGCTTTTCGCGCACAAGATCCGATCCCGTCACCCCCAGGTGAATACGCCCCGCTGCCAGTTCGCGCGGGATTTCCCCGGCGGACAACAGCACCAATTCGACCCCGTCGATGCCTTCAACCGCTGCCGCGTATTCACGGTCCGATCCGGTCCGCGCCAGCGTCACGCCGCGCGCGCCGAACCATTCGAACGTCTTCTCCATCAACCGGCCCTTTGAGGGCACGCCCAGCTTGATGCTCATGACGGCGCCCCCACGGCAGATTGTTGCGATTGTGCAAGGATCAGTGTCAATTCAGGCCGAATGACCCCGCCAATTGCGGGAATTTCACGATTTTCCGCATGTT
>DFBF01000077.1:2954-5600 GCA_002367285.1 Rhodobacteraceae bacterium UBA3087
TAAAACCCGAATACGAACCCGTCGTAATACTCCATCGAGGTCCGGCCATAGCTGCCTTCGAAATCCAGCTTGGACATGTCCACACCACGGGCCGACAGGGCCTCGGCGCGGGCTTCCATCCGGTCGACCGCAGCGGCGATTGCAGGCATGTCCACGGCGATGTCGCGCAGGTGTTCCAACACGTTTTCAGTGGTCTCGCGCAGGGCCAGAAGGTCATCCAACAGCTCAACCTCCTGAGAGGAAATCGGCGCGGCCTCCATATCCTGACGCAGGGTTTCGACCCGTTCCGCGATCTCGGCGCGGGTGCGCAAGCCGATCATCGGCGCGTCACAGGCCATGGGGTCGTCTTGCGCCAACAATTCGGCGCGACCTGCGGGCATTTCCGCCCGGCCCGAGAACCGGTCCATCAGGGCCCGGAACCGGCGTGGCCGCCAGATGTGGCGCAACAGGGCCGCGCGGCGCCGTTCGGTTGTCTTCAACCCTTTCACGGCGGCCAGCAACAGGCCCATATCCCCTGTCGCAGCGCGCAGCCCCAACCCGTCAAGCGCCTGGGAAACAACAGAAAATACCTCGGCATCTGCCGCCGCAGGATTGTCACGTTCGAACAGCTCATAGCCGACCTGGAAATATTCGGACGCGCGGTGTGTCGCCTCTTCCTGGGCGCGAAAAACCTCGCCCATATAGGCATAGCGCGCGGGTTCCGCGCCGCCGTTCATATGCATCTGCACGACAGGCACGGTGAAATCCGGGCGCAGCATCGCCTCGCCCATAACCGGGTCCTGGGTCACATAAGCGCGCGCGCGAATGTCTTCGCCATAGAGGTCCAGCAACGTGCCCGCCGGTTGCAGGATATCGGCCTCAACCACCTGCGCCCCGGCAGCCTGGAACCCGGCCAACAAGCGCACCGCCTCGGCCCGGATCACGGCCTTGTCCATCCCTGTGTCAACCATGGTCAGCCTCAAGAATTTCGCGCACCTTGGCGACCAGATCACCACGCGCGCATTCAAACTGGCTGGGCCGTTCTTTCCATTCTTCCAGCGTGGCGTTTTCGGCAATCTTGGCGCCCAGCACCAGATCCTTGATCTGGATCTTGCCGGTCTCAAATTCGTCCGACCCGGCGATCACAGCCGCAGGAGATCCACGTTTATCGGCGTATTTCAACTGGTTGCCAAAGTTCTTCGGATTTCCCAGATAGACTTCGGCACGGATCCCTGCATTGCGCAATTCACCCACCATGGCCTGATAATCGGCCATGTGGGCGCGGTCCATAACGGTGACAACCACGGGGCCCGCCGGCGCGCCCCCCATGCGGCCCTTGGCGCGCAGGGCAGCCAACAGGCGGTCAACGCCGATCGACACGCCGGTCGCGGGCACAGGTTGGCCGGTGAACCGTTTCACCAGGTCGTCATAGCGACCGCCCCCGGCGACCGATCCGAATTGGCGCACCCGGCCCTTTTCGTCTTTGATTTCAAAGGTCAGCTCGGCCTCGAACACCGGGCCGGTGTAATAGCCAAGGCCGCGCACGACGCTGGGGTCAATCTCGATCCGGTCCGAGCCATAGCCCTGCGCGCCCAGCAATTCGGCGATCTGTTCCAGCTCGGTCACACCTTCGGCGCCAATGGCACTGTCACCAACGGCGGCGCGCAGATTGGCAAGCGTCGCGGCGGCGTCCGCCCCCTTGGAGGTCAGAAACGCCAGCACAGGTCCGGCCTGTTCATCGGACAGGCCAACGCCGTCGATATAGGCGCCCGATGCGTCCAACCGCCCCTGCCCAAGCAGCTCGCGCACGCCGCGTTCGCCGACCTTGTCGAACTTGTCGATGGTGCGCAGAACGGCGTCACGCTGAGCGCCTTCGTCCAGCCCCATGACCTCCAACACCCCGTTCAAAACCTTGCGGTTGTTGACCCGGATCAGATAGTCACCGCGCGGAATGCCGACGGTTTCCAGCGTGTCGGCCAGCATGGCGCAGATTTCGGAATCCGCCGCCATGGAGGCCGAGCCAACCGTGTCCGCATCGCATTGATAAAACTGGCGGAACCGGCCCGGCCCGGGCTTTTCATTGCGCCACACAGGGCCCATCGCATAACGGCGATAAGGCGTCGGCAGGTCATTGCGGTGCTGGGCGAACACGCGCGCCAAGGGCGCGGTCAGATCATACCGCAGCGCCATCCATTTGTCGTCATCCGCTTCCTGCCAGGCGAACACACCTTCGTTCGGACGATCCACATCGGGCAGGAATTTTCCCAGCGCCTCGACCGTTTCCACGGCCGCACTTTCCAACGCGTCAAAGCCATAGCGATGATACACCCCGGCAATCTGGTCGAGCATATGTTTACGCTCGTCCACTTCCGCCCCAAAATAGTCGCGAAAGCCCTTGGGCGTTTCCGCCTTGGGCCGGGGTTGCTTCTTTTGCTTGGCCATGGGTCCGTCCGGGTTCAGATCACTGTCGCGGGCGGTCTAACGGATGGGGGCCTCAGGGGCAAGCATGGGCAAGGAAGCCGTTCAATACCGGACTTCGCAGATGTATTTGTCATACACCCAGCCGCTGGGACCGGAATAGCTCCAGTCCTGAATGGTGCGCTGGATGATCACCTGACGCCAGCCATTGTCGGAATAGGGCTCCATTGTGATGACGAATGTGCCCGG
>DFBF01000077.1:5664-6057 GCA_002367285.1 Rhodobacteraceae bacterium UBA3087
TTGCAGACAACGTATTGTTCGCCATCATAGGCCTGGGCGGTTGTCGCGGCCAGCGCCGTCAGAGCGGCCAGGGCAAGGGATTTGAGAACAGTCATCGGGGCCTCCTTTTTCGGCAAAATCGTACCGTCACGATGGTTTCGGGGCTTTGACATGGATCACGATGGCGCTATGACAGGCCCATGTCAGAAACCCGCACCACCGCCCTGGAAGAAGAAACCGCCCACCTGCGCAAGGTGGTCGAGGAATTGTCAGACGTCATCGCGCGTCAGGATCTGGAGCTGTCCAAGCTGACCCACCGCGTGCAGATGTTGATGGAGCGGGAGGCAGAGCGCGAGGTCGACAGCGGCGGCGTCGCCGTCATGGCCGACCAACGCCCGCCGCATTATTGAACAG
>DFBF01000077.1:6097-6584 GCA_002367285.1 Rhodobacteraceae bacterium UBA3087
CCAGCCCATAGACCAGCCAGAACCAGGAACAAGGGCCACAAAAGAAAAAACTTCTCTTCGATGCCCAGCGTCCAGGCGTGGCCGAATATGCCTTCGACCGTGCGCGGAACGTACGCGAAATTGAAGGTCATGAGGTATGGCAGAACATTTGCCAGCCGCGCGCCATCTTCGGGCCGACCAATACGCGCCATCGCGATGGTGGCGACAAAATACAGGGAAATTGTCAGATAAAGCATCGGCACAATCCGAAAGAACCCGCGGAGGTAAAAGGCCTTCAGGTCGATACGGCCCCAGCGCGCCTGTTCGGACAGGATCAACCAGGTGATCAACCAACCGGACAGGGCGAAGAAGATGTCTACTCCCATGGTTCCGTTCAGAAAAAATCGATCTTCGGGAAGATGGTGGCCAAGCGTCAGGACGACCAAATCGCCCTGAGGCCATCCAGTTGTTCTCTATAGTTTTGCACAAAATTTTCTGCCGCAATAAG
>DFBF01000103.1:0-11079 GCA_002367285.1 Rhodobacteraceae bacterium UBA3087
TGCCAGACGGGTGCTCATGTCCAGCCTCCCCACTCGGGATGTTTCGCTTTGATCGCGTCAACCAGCGCCTTGGGCGGCTCATAAGTCTGCGCGGAATAGGTGCCGTACACTTCCAACGTCATGGTGTTGCGCGCGGCGTGGAAATATTTCCCGCAGCCCGCCACATGGCGCCAGCGTTCAAAATGCACNNTTGCGGCCAAACAGATAGGTTTCGAACTCTTCGTCGGTCGAGCCAGGGCCAAAACGCTTCAGATGCGCTTCGCCTTCGGCGTGCAGTTCCGTTTCATCGGCCATCACGCCGCAGTTGGGGCATTCAAGGATCAGCATGTTGATCGTCCTCGTCATTCTTCTTTGCTAACGTTCGGCCAAATTGAAACAGGAGCAGACCGGGGCACATGATTACGACAACTCGCAGCCAGTTCACTTGTGTCTTCAGAAGCCCAAGCAAACCACTTTCAAACTGTCCGAAAAACTTGAATGGGCTGATGTCCGGATAATCGCTCGTGATCCACACCCAGAATGCGACCCCAAGGATCAACACTCCAAGAGCGGTTATGGCATGTCCCAGAACCCTTTTCATCAATGCGCCACCCCCGCCGCCACGCTTTCATCAATGAACCGCCCTTCGATAAAGCGGTTCAGGCCAAATTCGCCCGCCAATGGTCCCGGTTCGCCCTTGGCGACCAGCTCGGCCATGGCCCAACCCGATCCGGGGATGGATTTGAACCCGCCCGTGCCCCAGCCACAGTTGATGAACGTATTGCCCAGCGGTGTTTTCGAGATGATTGGTGACCGGTCGCCCGTCACGTCCACAATCCCCCCCCATTGGCGCATCATCTTCAGGCGCGACACCATCGGGAAGGTTTCAACCAACGCACGCACGGTTTCTTCGACGTGGTGGAACGATCCGCGTTGGGTATAGTTGTTGAACCCGTCCGTGCCGCCGCCAATGACCATTTCGCCCTTGTCGGACTGGGACATATAGCCGTGCACGGTGTTGGCCATGACGACCACGTCCATGCAGGGTTTGATCGGCTCGGACACCAGCGCCTGAAGCGCGACCGATTCCAGCGGCAGGTGGAACCCGGCCTTGTTGGCCAGATCGCCCGCATTGCCCGCGACCACCATCGCCAGCTTGTCACAGTCGATATCGCCCAACGTGGTTTCAACGCCAGTGACCTTGCCACCCGCCTGTTTCACGCCGGTGACTTCGCATTTCTGGATGATATCCATGCCCATGTCGGAACAGGCGCGCGCATAGCCCCAGGCGACCGCATCATGGCGCGCGGTGCCGCCGCGGTCCTGATACAGCCCGCCCAGAACGGGATAACGCGGCCCATCCAGATTGATGATCGGCACGATTTCCTTGACCCGCTGCGGGCTGATGAATTCGGTCTTCACGCCCTGCAAGGCATTTGCATGCGCCGTGCGCTCATAGCCCCGGATTTCGGATTGCGTCTGGGCCAGCATGATCACACCCCGCGGGGAAAACATGACGTTATAGTTCAAATCCTGGCTCATCGTTTCGTACAGTGACCGGGCTTTCTCATAGATCGCCGCCGAGGGGTCTTGCAGATAGTTCGACCGGATAATCGTCGTGTTGCGACCCGTATTGCCGCCGCCCAGCCAGCCCTTTTCGATGATCGCCACGTTGGTGATGCCGAAAGTCTTGCCCAAGTAAAACGCCGTGGCCAGGCCATGCCCGCCTGCGCCGACAATGACCACGTCATATTTGTTTTTGGGCTTGGGGCTTTTCCAGGCCCTCTCCCAACCGGTGTGATACCGTGCACCTTCACGTGCGATTGCAAATGCCGAATAGCGCCGCATGGCGATTCCCCCCGTTCGGGTTGCCGTTATTGTCTGATGTTTTACGCCCCGCCCCCCCTTGCGCAAGGCGATCCAGCGCCGCTTGAGGTGAAAATCGCGACATCGTGTTATGTGGCAATGTCGCAGGGGCGCGTTGGGGCTTTTGTCCGCGAGTGTTGCACGGTACACGAGGGGAACTCAAACGCGCGGAGGGAACATGGGGTTCTGGCTGATTTCTGGACTGATCACAGTGGTTGCTATGGCAATAATGCTGGCAGCTCTATTGCGAAAGAATGCGGAAACGGCAAACGCCGCCGCAACATTTGACATGCAGGTCTATCGCGACCAGTTGAAAGAACTGGACCGCGATCTGGCACGCGGCACCGTGACCGCCGACGAGGTCGACCGCACGCGCACCGAGATTTCGCGCCGCCTGCTTGAGGCCGACCGCAAGGCGCAGAAGGGCACGCAAACCAAACAGGCGCCCGCCGGGCTGACCTATGGCGCGGCGGTGATTGCCGTGCTGATCGTCGCCGGTGGGGGCTTCTTCCTCTATGACCGCCTGGGCGCTGCGGGCTATCCCGATCTGGGGCTCAAGGTCCGCATTGCCGCCGCCAAGGAAGCCCGCGAAACCCGCCCCTCGCAAACCGCAGCCGAGGCCGAGCTGCCCGCATGGGCCAGCCCGCCTGCCGAAGCCCCCGCCGACTATATCGTGCTGGTGGACCGGCTGCGCAGCGCGGTTGCCGATCGCCCCAACGACATCGAAGGCCAGATGCTGATGTCCGATCACGAGGCCGCCCTGGGCAACTATGTCGCCGCCCATGCCGCCGCCGCACGGATCATCGACCTGAAAGGCGACGCTGCCACAGCGGGCGATTACGCCAAGCTGGCTGATCTGATGATCTTGGCTGCCGGTGGCTATGTCTCACCCCAGGCCGAAGCGGCGCTGGCGCAGGGGCTGAACATCGACCCCAACAACCATGTGTCGCTGTATTACACCGGGCTGATGTATGCCCAGAACGGCCGCCCCGACATTGCCTTTCGCCTGTGGCGTGGGCTGCTTGAAGACGGCCCGCAGGATGGCCCCTGGCTGGTGCCGATCCGTGGGCAGATCGAAGGCTTGGCCGCCATGGCCGGGGTCGACTATGCCGCCCCCGCAGCCCCTGCGCCGATGGCCCCGATGGTTCCGGGAATGCCCGGCCCCACCGCCGAAGATGTGGAAGCCGCCGGTGACATGACAGCCGAAGAACAGCAGGACATGATCCAGGGCATGGTCAGCAACCTGATGGAACGCCTGGCCACCGAAGGCGGCCCCGCCGCCGACTGGGCCCGCCTGATCAACGCGCTTGGTGTCATGGGCAATTCTGAACGGGCCCAGGCGATCTATGAAGAGGCCGAGGGACGCTTTGAAGGGCGCGACGAAGACCTCGCCACCCTGCGCGCCGCTGCCGTCGCTGCGGGGGTCGCCGAGTGATCTTTGACGAGATCGAAGACTTCGCCGCCGCCCTGCCCCCGATGACCGGCCTGACCGGGCTGGATCTGGGCGAAAAGACCATCGGCGTGGCCGTGTCCGACAGCCTGCGCCAGGTGTCCACGCCGCTGGAAACCGTCCGGCGCAAGAAATTCGGCGTGGACGCGGCGCGGCTGCTGGAGATCATCGCAGATCGCCAGTTGGGCGGCATCATCCTGGGCCTGCCCCGCAACATGGACGGGTCCGAAGGGCCGCGCTGCCAATCCACCCGCGCATTCGCACGCAACCTGTCGCGCCTGACCGACCTGCCGATCGGGTTCTGGGACGAACGCCTGTCCACAGTCGCCGCCGAACGCGCGCTGCTTGAGGCGGATACGTCACGCAAACGTCGCTCGGAGGTGATCGACCACGTCGCCGCCGGGTATATCCTGCAAGGTGTGTTGGACCGATTGAGGCATCTGGGATGAGCGACGACGTCTGGAGCCGGGACGAACCCGAAAGCCCCTGTGTGAACATCTGTGTCGTGCATCCCGAGGCGCGGATCTGCACCGGCTGCCTGCGGTCCATTGATGAAATCACACAATGGTCCAGGATGTCGCCCGAAGATCGCCGCGCGGTGATGGCCGACCTGCCCGCCCGCGCGCCGCTGATCGCCAAACGACGCGGCGGGCGCAAGGCGCGCCTGAAGCGCGAATAACGCCCCCCTCACCGCAATGTGACGACCAGGGTCAGACACCAGGTCAAAGGCTAGGTGGAAAAGGACCCCACCATGCGCCTTCTGTTGCCCCTCCTGCTCATGGCTACCCCAGTCTTGGCCGACTGAAATCCCGCCCTGATGACCGGATGATGGGGCAAGACGACCTTACCTTGGCGGTTACAGGCCAGAGGCTTGTCTTTTATGACGATGCAACGGCGCGTTTCGCAGATGATGGCAAATACGCCTATACCTACGAGGATGGTGGCACCTGGCTGGGGCTGTATGAGGTCATGACCGACAGCAGCATTTGCATCACCTTCGTGACCGGCGTGACGCGCTGTGACCTTTATGTTCAGGCTGATGAACGCCTCGTGTTGGTCACCGCTGAGAGTATGCGATTTCCCATCAAGCACATTGAACACCTTACGGAGATTATTGAATAATCTCCCCCTGCGGGGCGGTGGTGATTTTTCTGACGAAAAATCGTGTCAGCTTTCCGCCTCAGCCTCAGCCTCAGCTTCAATCTGGGCCGCCCGCGTCTCCACCAGCCCAACGATGTGGTCGACCATCTTGTCATTTTCCAACTTGTGGTCCTGCTTGCCCGCAACATAGACCATGCCGGACCCGGCCCCGCCGCCGGTGAACCCGACGTCCGTCATCAACGCTTCGCCCGGACCATTCACGACGCAGCCGATGATCGACAGCGACATGGGCGTGTGGATATGCGCCAGGCGGTCTTCCAATGCCGCGACGGTCTTGATCACATCAAAGCCCTGGCGCGCGCAGCTGGGGCAGGAAATGATGTTCACACCGCGATGGCGCAGGCCCAGGGATTTCAGAATTTCAAAGCCGACTTTCACCTCTTCCACCGGATCGGCGGACAGGCTGACGCGGATTGTGTCACCGATGCCGGACCACAGCAGGTTGCCCAGCCCAACGGCGGATTTGATCGTGCCGGACACAAATCCGCCCGCCTCGGTGATGCCCAGGTGAATGGGCGCGTCGGTGGCTTCGGCGATACCCTGATAGGCCGCCGCCGACAGGAACACGTCCGAGGCTTTCACGCTGATCTTATAGTCACGAAAATCATTGTCTTCCAGAATGCGGATGTGATCCAAGCCGCTTTCAACCATCGCCTCGGGGCAAGGTTCGCCATATTTTTCAAGCAGATGCTTTTCCAAGGATCCCGCATTCACGCCAATGCGGATCGAACAGCCATGATCCTTGGCGGCCTTGATCACCTCGCGCACGCGATCCTCGGACCCGATGTTGCCCGGGTTGATGCGCAGACAAGCCGCGCCAGCCTCGGCCGCCTCGATCGCGCGTTTATAGTGGAAATGGATGTCGGCAACGATCGGCACCGGGCTTTCGCGCACAATGTCGCGCAACGCTGCGGTCGAGCTTTCGTCCGGCGTCGAAATCCGCACGATGTCCGCCCCGGCCTCGGCCGCCGCCATGACCTGCGCCAGCGTCGCCTTCACGTCCGAGGAATCCGTGTTCGTCATGGTCTGCACCGCAATCGGCGCGTCCCCCCCGACAGGCACATTGCCCACCATCACCTGTCGCGATTTTCGACGTTCGATATCGCGCCAGGGGCGGATCGGATTATGGGTCATGACACGTGCCTTTCAGCCGGTTGATCTTACGCCCTGAATACCGCGCAAAACGGCGCGCGGGCAAGCACCCCCGTCGATCGTTTCGAACTTTCCGGGAAAGTTACTGGGGCTGCTGAAGTGCGGCGACCAGCGTGGCCAGGTCTGCGTCCTTGGCCAGATCGGCGACTGCGAAGGCCTCGGTCAATGCCTCTTGCGACAGGGCGATGTTCTTGACCACCGAAGGGCCATCGCCCGCCGGACCATAGGCCGTGCCGTTCACAGCAAAGTACACAGCACCAGCATTGCCCGAGCGCAAAAGCGGCGGGTTTTCTGTTTTCGGCAACACATATTGTTCGCCCGCATCCAGGATCTTTTCAAAGATCACGGACCCATCGGCGGCCTGCACACGCACCCAGGATGGGCGCACGGCGAAAATCATGACTTCGGGTGCATCGGCGGCCAGAACCTGAACGGTTCCACTGTTTGCGTCCCCCTGCGGTACGGCAAGCGACGGCGGCAAGGCGGTGGTATGAGCGATCATCGGCGCCTGCGGCCGGGTCGGAGCCGCCAGCCCCCCCACTTTGCGCGGATCCAGCGTTGATATCGGGCCATCGCGCGCCACCATCACCGGCACATCCAGCGCCTGGGGGCGATACAGGCGATCCAGCGCCTCGGTCGACGGCGGCGTGTTCAGGCCTGCGCCCGTGGCATCCGCGGCCTCCATGGCGTCAAAGTCCGGCAGGCTGTCCAGCACGGCGGTGTTCTTTTCCACCGGGGCGAAATCGACCTTCTGGATTTCCTGAAGCACGGACCAGCCGCCCAAACCGATCACACCGATCAGCGCCAGCAGCACGGCAACCGAGCCGACCGCCCCGGGTTCGATCCCGGCAAACACGCTTTCGCCACGCGGCACAAAGGATGCATTCGGGTCCGCCAACGGGTCGCCGACATGAGGTTTCTTGACGGGTTTGGTCACCGAGGCTTCCTCGGACAGACCATGTGCGGTGGCAAAACCGGCCTCGGCGCAGAAGGTCTCATAGGCCCATTCCGGGTCCAGCCCCAGATAGCGCGCATAGGAGCGCACATAGCCAGCGATGAACCCTTGGGTGACAAAAGCAGAGGGGTCGGAATTCTCGATCGCGGCAACATAGGTTGCCTTGATCTTCAATTCGCGTTGCACGTCCAAAAGGGACTTGCCCAATGTGGCGCGCTCTCCGCGCATTACATCGCCCAAACGCAGATCGTAACTGTCAAAGCCTGTCGGCTCTGCCTGTTCTTCGACCTTCGGTGTGATCCACCGTTTGATCATGACCTGCCCCTGATCGTCTTTTTACTGTCCCCAATCGGCAACGATTCGTAGAAATCGTCCCCAGCTGAGGAAAACGTAGCACATTACGCGACTTAATACACCTGCTGAACGGGCTCAGGCAGAGAGTTCGGCGCGATTCAGCTCACATTGCGACCACAGGTTGTCCAGCGCCTGAACCAGCTTGTCCATCTCATCGGGGCCATGCACCGGCGAGGGGGTAAACCGCAGCCGTTCCGTGCCACGCGGCACGGTCGGGAAGTTGATCGGTTGGACGTAAATTCCGAACTGTTCCAACAACATGTCCGACAGCGCCTTGCAGTGCACCGGGTCGCCAACAATGACGGGAACGATGTGGCTGCCATGGTCGATGATCGGCAAGCCCAGCCCTTTCAGACGGGTTTTCAGGATCTTCGCCTGGGTCTGCTGGCTGTCACGGCGCGCCTGATCAGACTTCAGGTGCTTGACGGACGCCGCAGCCCCCGCCGCAACCGCAGGCGGCAGCGACGTGGTGAAGATGAAGCCGGGCGCATAGGAGCGGATTGCGTCACACATCTTGGCCGAGGCGGCGATATAGCCGCCCATCACGCCATAGGCTTTCGCCAGCGTGCCATTGATGATGTCCAGACGGCCCATCAGACCGTCACGTTCGGCAACCCCTGCCCCGCGCGGGCCATACATGCCCACCGCGTGCACTTCGTCGATATAGGTCAGCGCGCCGAATTCATCGGCCAGATCACAGATCGCTTCGATCGGGCCGAAATCCCCGTCCATCGAATAAATCGATTCAAACGCGATCAGCTTGGGCGCATCAGGATCGTCCGCCTCCAGCAATTCGCGCAGATGTTCCACGTCATTGTGACGGAAGATGCGTTTCGCCCCACCATTGCGGCGCACGCCTTCGATCATCGAGGCATGGTTCAGCGCATCGGAATAGATGATCAGACCGGGGAACAATTTCGGCAACGTCGACAGCGTCGCGTCGTTGGCGATATAGGCCGAGGTGAAAATCAGCGCGTCTTCCTTGCGGTGCAGGTCGGCCAGTTCGGCCTCCAGACGCTTGTGATACACGGTCGTGCCGGAAATATTGCGTGTGCCGCCCGACCCGGCGCCGGTGGCGTCCAGGGCTTCGTGCATGGCGCTCAGAACCGGGTCCATTTGACCCATGCCCAGATAGTCATTGCCACACCACACAGTCACGGGTTGCTTACTGCCATCGGGCTTGCGCCATACAGCGTGGGGAAAGTTGCCCTTCTCACGCTCGATGTCGATGAATGTCCGATACCGGCCTTCGTCATGCAGGCTTTGCAGCGCCGCATCCAGCTTTGCGTTATAGTCCAATGTCCCCTCCAAGGGCCGATGTGATCCTGTTCGTCATGCCACAATACACATTCCGTATCGTGAACACATTCAAAATTTTAGTACAGAGTGCCGCAGGGCTCGCCCTTGATTTGTGTCAAGAACCGGAAAGGTTTCCGACAGGCAACACGCGGGGCCTTATTCCTCGGCGATGACGATAATGCAATCGGCAGGCCCGTTTTGGACCGCACGCGCATTGCACCGCTCCAAGGCGGTGACATCCGCGCCAACGCCCTTGGCAATCACCCAGGCGTCGCTGGCGGGGGACATGGCCAGGTACTTTGGCCCCGCATCCTTGGTCCAGGTCTTGCGAAAGCGGTCGGTCGCCTCAAAGCTCAAGGTCAGGTCGCGTGCCTGAAAGGACTTGGGCACCAGATAGGCCACGACCTGACAAGCGTTGCTGCTGGTGGCCGCCTGACAGGCCGCCCGGGCCGCAGCCCCCGCAGCCGCGCGCGAATGCAGCTTGGTGACAAATGACAGATCCTCGGGCACCAGGGTCCGGTCCGTCGGCACCGCCAATGCGCCATAATAAGAATAGCCGGACCGTTCGAGCAGTTTCAGCTTTTTGGCATGCGCAAAATCGCCGACAACCGCATTGATCTGGGCCATCACATCCGGCGCAACATCCGAAACATCGGCGGCCTCAAGCCGCAAACCCTTGGGCGAAAAAAGCTGCTTTTTCGCGGACTTGGCGTCCATTGGCTCGGCCCCGGCCAACCCTGCCAATACCACGCCCACCATCGCTGTCATCACACCCAGTCGCATCCGCGTCTCCTTTTCTCATGCGGCGCAGTCTAACCCGCTTGCGCGCGCGCTTCCAGACCCACTGGACAGTCCCGCGCCGCCTGTTACCCTGCCGGCAAGAAACCGCGGAGACAAAGCACATGAGCCTCGACCAAGTCCTGAAAACCATCGACGATGACCTGCCCCAATCCATCGACCGGCTGCTGGCGCTGTTGCGCATCCAGTCCGTGTCCACCGACCCGGCCTTTGCCGCCGAATGTGACCGTGCCGCCGATTGGCTGGTGGATGACCTGAACTCCATCGGATTTGACGCCAGCAAACGCCCCACGCCGGGCCACCCGATGGTGGTTGCCCACGCCCAGGGTTCTGGCCCGGACACCGGCCCCCATGTCATGTTCTATGGCCACTATGACGTGCAGCCAGTTGACCCGATCGAGCTGTGGAATTCGCCACCGTTTGAACCGGCGCTGGAAGACACTGACAAGGGCCCGGTCATTCGCGGGCGCGGGTCGTCCGATGACAAGGGGCAGCTGATGACCTTTGTCGAGGCCTGCCGCGCCTGGAAATCCGTCCACGGCAGCCTGCCCGCCAAAATCTCGATCTTTTTCGAAGGTGAAGAAGAATCAGGCTCGCCCTCGCTCGTGCCGTTCATGCAAGACAATGCGGATGAGCTGACCTCCGATATCGCGCTGATCTGCGACACGGGCATGTTCGATTCAAAAGTCCCGGCAATTGTCACCCAGCTGCGCGGGTTGGTCGGCGAAGATTTCACCATCACCGGCCCTGATCGCGATCTGCATTCGGGCATGTATGGTGGCTTGGCGATGAACCCGATCCGGGTGCTGACGCGCATTCTGGCCGACCTGCACGACGATAATGGTGCCGTCACCCTGCCCGATTTCTATGACGGGGTCGAAGAGCTGTCGGACGAAATCCGCAGCCAGTGGCAGGGGTTGAATTTCGACCACACGGCGTTCCTTGGGGATGTCGGGCTAAAGGCCCCGGCTGGCGAGGTCGACCGCACCCCGCTGGAACAGCTGTGGTCGCGCCCGACCTGTGACGTGAACGGCATCTGGGGTGGCTATACAGGGGATGGGTTCAAGACCGTCATCCCCTCGCAAGCCAGCGCCAAGGTCAGTTTCCGCCTGGTCGGGAAACAAGATCCCTATGCGATCCAAAAGAATTTCCGCGCCTATGTGGAAGACCGCCTGCCCGATGGATTCACCATCGAATACCGGTCCAAAGACGTGTCGGCAGGGTCGCAAATGTCGACCGACAACCCGGCGTTCGAACAGGCCCGCAAGGCGTTGACCGATGAATGGCAGATCGCGGCAGCCTATATCGGCTGCGGCGGATCAATCCCGATTGCCGGACATTTCAAGGACATCCTGGGCGTGGACGCCATGTTGATCGGCTTTGGCAAGGATGACGACCAGATCCATTCGCCAAACGAAAAATACGACCTGGAGAGCTTTCACAAAGGCATTCGCTCCTGGGCGCGCATTCTGGCGGAACTGTCGCAGTGATCCCCGGCTTTGCCGACCATGTCGCCCATGTGAACGGCGTCGAAATCAGCTACGCCATCGGCGGGTCAGGCCCGCCGGTGATGCTGCTGCACGGGTTTCCCCAAACCCGCGCCTTGTGGGCGCAGATCGCGCCCGAGCTGGCCAAGACCCATACGGTGATTTGCCCCGATCTGCGCGGCTATGGCGCCTCCTCAAAACCACAGCGTGTCGAGGCGTATTCCTTTCGCGAAATGGGCCGCGATCAACTGGATCTGATGACCCAGCTGGGGTTTGACCAGTTCGATCTGGTCGGCCATGACCGGGGCGGACGCACGGCGCACCGCATGACGCTGGATGCGCCGGATCGGATCACCCGTTTGTGCGTCATGGACATTGTGCCAACCCATGCGCTGCTGGATCAGCTCAGCCACTTGATCGCCAAGGGCTATTACCACTGGTTCTTCCTGGCCCAGCCGGAACCCGTTCCCGAAAAAATGATCCTGTCCGACCCGGATTTTTACTTTGAAAGCTGCCTGTTGGGTTGGGGCGCGTCACAGCTGGCGGACTTTGATCCCGCCCAACTGGCCGCCTATCGC
>DFBF01000103.1:11183-13667 GCA_002367285.1 Rhodobacteraceae bacterium UBA3087
ACGCTTGTGCTCTGGGGGGGCGATGGCGCCATGGATGCGGCCTTTGACGTGCCAGCAACCTGGCGTGCGCGCTGCGATGACGTCAGCGCCCAGGCCATTTCGGGGGGGCATTTCTTTATTGATACGGCACCTGAAGAAACCCTTGCCGCGTTGCGCGCATTCCTCGCCACACAGGTCTGATTTTCCGGCGAAAAATCGTCTATTCGGCCGGACGGCCCTTGGACAGCCGCGTCAGTTTTACCACCAGGGCCACCCAGGGCAGCCCGTGCATCAACAGATCCCCGATATCCAGCGGGCGCACCAACGTGCCAGCCACCAGCATTTGCAGCTTTTCCCAGACATGGGGCGGGGTGAACGGCGCCAGGCCCAAGGTCAGCGCAATGATGACGAACGAGGACAGCGGCGTGTTGTCGATGAAATTCATAGGGGCACTTTCGTCGGGAAATTATCGTCGAGAGGTTGAGCCGAGAAACCTCGGATGCCCCACAGCAATCTGGGACAAACTGGAGAAGGGAAAGTGGCGCGGTTGACGGGACTCGAACCCGCGACCCCCGGCGTGACAGGCCGGTACTCTAACCAACTGAGCTACAACCGCGCGATGCCTTTCGGCTATGTTCATGGGCTTTCGACCATGTGTGGACGCCCAATCGGACCCCACAATACCCTCTCCCGGGTCAGGGTGACAGTGGTGGCGCGGTTGACGGGACTCGAACCCGCGACCCCCGGCGTGACAGGCCGGTACTCTAACCAACTGAGCTACAACCGCCCACTGCACACTCCGTTACCGGAGCTGTCCGCGGGTTCTAGAAGTGCTGCGCGGGGGCGTCAAGCGGTTTGAGGCCGCGGAAGACGAAAAAGTGTGACTATTTTCTCCGACACCGTTTTGACCTTTGCACACAGCCAGGAATGGGCGCTAGATTACCCCAGTCAGCTTTGCTTGCCACACGAGGCCCCACATGGATCAATCCTTTTCCGACCTCTCCCGCCTGAGCGAAAGCGAGGCCCTGTCGATGCTGGCCGATATCGGGCGTAATCTGGTATTGGGCGGGGGCAGCCGCCTGTCCCCCGTCTTTCTGGTGTCGATGGTCCTGATTTGTGCGGCAATCTGGGTTACGCGCAAGCCGGGTCAGGGGTTCTGGGCCTGGGCTTTCCCACGTCGCGTCTATGCGACACGCTCCTTTGTGGTGGATCTTCAGCTGTGGCTCTTGTCCATCGCCCTGCGCGCGGTGGGTTTCTTTTCGCTGGTGGCCTTCGCCCCTGCCCTGACCAATGCGCTGCAAACCTTTCTGGCGGGCGACACGGCCCCCAACAGCACCTGGCCGCCGCTCGTAATCGGCGCGCTCATGCTTTGTGCGCTGGATGGGGCCGGATACTGGGTGCATCGCCTGTTTCACGAGATCCCGCGCCTGTGGCCGTTTCACGCGGTGCATCATTCGGCTGAACAGTTGAACCCGGTCACCCTGTTTCGCAAGCATCCGGTCTATAACCTGTTGGCATCCCTCGTGCATTCGCTGGTCACCGGCATCTTGCAGGGGCTGCTGCTGGGCCTGCTGATCGGCAAGGTCGAGGTCGCGACCCTGATGGGGGTGAACCTGTTCTATTACGCCTTCAACCTGGCCGGAGCGAACCTGCGCCACACCCATATCTGGCTGTCCTGGGGGCCGGTTCTGGAGCACCTGTTCATCTCGCCTGCCCAGCACCAGGTGCATCATTCCATCAACCCGCGCCATTTCAACAAGAACTATGGCGAGGTGCTGGCGATCTGGGATTGGGCCTTTGGTACGCTCTATGTGCCCAAGCAGCGCGAGGCCTTGGAGTTTGGCCTGGCGGACATGCGCGGCAACCGGATTTCCCAACCCCATGGCACCCTGCGCGCCGCCCTGGTTGAACCGGTCGTGACCGCCCTATCCCCGCGCAAACGCAAAACGCGGGCCCGCGAAGGGCGGCTTGGGCCAGGCGGCAAAAGCTGACCGGACTCAAGGTGCGATACTTAGAGGAAACCTCGGAGAGTCTCAGGGAAGAATGGTGGGTCGTGAGAGGCTCGAACTCCCGACATCTTCGGTGTAAACGAAGCGCTCTACCAACTGAGCTAACGACCCGTGCGCTGGGTCTTACAGGGCCTTCCCCCTGAAGCGCAAGCCGTTTTTCATGACAAACCGCCCTGTGTCCCAGATTTCCTGCCCAAACGCCCTCTAACAGATGCGCAAACCGCGATTTTCGGTTGGCCGACCCCGCTCCATGCCGAAAACACTCCAAGAAATGAAGGATGCGGGCCCGGGCTTAACCGGGATGTAGGGGCTGATGAACAACGACACCAGTCTTGACCTGCGGGTTCGCGACATACGGGACGGCGCATACAGTTGACGTCGCGTGACGTGTGGCGGTTGCTGAAACTGTGGCCCAATCTGATGTTCATCGCCATTGCCGCAGCCAATTTGCCCAGAAATGGGGTCCGCGCAGGCCGCCACCGAGTACGCCGTTTGA
>DFBF01000103.1:13698-13977 GCA_002367285.1 Rhodobacteraceae bacterium UBA3087
AGGCACCAACCCTGAGCACGCCTGAAGGGCGGGCGAGGTCAACATGCGTGCCGAAGGCACCCAATTGGATCAAACCAACGCCTCACACCTGCGGGTCCGGGTTCACCGTGTGGCCATCGACCGCGATGACCTGGCCTGACACCATGCGCGCGTTGTCTGACGCCAGAAACACCGCCATGTCGGCGATATCGCGGGCTTCGACAAAGCTTTGCATCGATGTGCCCGCCGCATAGCCCGCGTAGACCGCGTCGCGCGTCATACCTTTGGCAGCAGCCTCGC
>DFBF01000103.1:14094-27212 GCA_002367285.1 Rhodobacteraceae bacterium UBA3087
CCATATTGCCCGGCGGTTGAGCTGGTGATGGTGATCACCCCCGCGCCCCGGTCCTTCATCATCGGGGCCGCGTATTTCGCCGCCAGAAACGCCCCCTCCAGGTTCACCGACACGCAGACGCGCCAGTCCTCCAGCGTGATGTCTTCGACCAAAGCCGTCGGACCGGCAACGCCCGCATTGGCACATAAAACGTCCAACCCACCCCACTTTACGTTGATTTCCTTGAATAAATCTGACACCGCGGCCTCGTCCGCCGCATCAACCCGACGCCCAACCCAGCCCTTGGGCAGGTCGGCCAGCGTGTCCCGGTCCACGTCCGTGACCCAGACCCGCGCGCCAGCGCTTGCGAACGCTTCGCCCATGGCGCGCCCGATGCCGGATGCGCCTGCGGTGATCAGAACGCGGGCATGGTCCAGCCCCCTCACGGCGTCACCGAAATGGCGCGCCCGACGCCATCGGGGCGCGGCAGATCCGCGTGCGCCGTGGCAATCTCGACCAGCTTGGCCTCGACATGTGGCGCGGGTGGCGCGGGGCGGCGGCTTTCCAGGCTGACATGCAGCAGGAAATGTTCGCCGGTCGCCAACAGGCGGTCACCTTCGAACATCTGGTGGAACAGGTGCATCTTCTTGCCCGCCCCCATCAGGCAGGTGGTTTCGACCCGGATGCGCGCGCCCAGGTGGGCCTCGCCAATATGGCGGATATGGGTTTCTGCGGTGAAGTAACTGCCCCCCGTCGCGATGTAATCCGTGTCACAGCCGATGATTTCCATGAACCGGTCCGTGCCGCGCGCAAACGCGTCCAGGTATCGGCTTTCGGTCATGTGGCCATTGTAATCCAGCCAATCGACGGGAATGGCAGTCGACAGGGTGGCGATGGGTTTGGCGATCTCGACCTTGGGCGGCCCCATGCGCCGGTCCTGTTCATTCAGCAACGCACCCGCGCCCCAATCGCGCGCCTTCAGGGCCCGCATCATACCGACCAGGTTGTCGTCACGAATACGCTCCAGCTCGCGGATCGTGTGCATGCCCGATTGCGCGTCGGACTGGTCGGCGATCAGATCGACCAATTCGTCCGTGAATTCGGGCACATCCATCAGTTTGGTCCAAGGCCATTTCAGACAGGGGCCGAACTGCGCCATGAAGTGTTTCATGCCCGCCTCGCCCCCGGCGACGCGATAGGTTTCAAACAGCCCCATCTGCGCCCATCGCAACCCGAACCCGAACCGCATGATGTCGTCGATTTCCTGTGTCGTGGCGATGCCATCGCTGACCAGCCACAGCGCTTCGCGCCAGACAGCTTCAAGCAGGCGGTCGGCCACGTGGGCATCTATTTCCTTTTTGATTTCAACCGGTTTCATGCCGATTTCGGTCAGGATCTCGGTCGCGCGCGTGCGGATTTCGCCCGGATTGGCGGCCGTAGGCACGACCTCGACCACCGGCAACAGGTATACCGGGTTGAACGGGTGGGCGACCAGCACCTGATGCGGGCGGCTCAACCCCGCCTGCAGCTCGCTGGGTTTGAACCCTGAGGTCGATGAGCCAACGATGGTTTCCGCGCCGATGGCATCCATCAGCGCGCCATAGACCTTCTGTTTCAGCTCCAGCCGCTCGGGTACGCTTTCCTGCACCCAGGTGGCCCCGGCGACGGCCTCGGTCAGATCGTCATGGAAGGTCAATGCGCCCTCCTCGGGCATCGACACATCCGACAGGCCGGGCAAGGACCGGCGCGCGTTGTCCAGCACTTCGCCGATCTTGCGCTGTGCTTCGGGATCGGGGTCAAATACCCGCACGTCCCAGCCCATCAGCAGGAACCGCGCGGCCCAGCCGCCCCCGATTACACCGCCACCGATAATTGCCGCTGTTTTGGTCATGGTTTTCCCTCAGTCCACACAGATTTCGACCTCTTCTCCGTCATCTTCGACATAGCCATAGCAGCCGAACATAGGCGTCACGCTTTGGCATTGGCGGCCCGTGTCCGTGACCAGGCATTCACCAGCGCAATCGGCACCCTGCTGGCAGGATTGGCCTGCGTCCGGCAAGGTCGTGAAGCACATATATGTGGCGAAGATCCCGCCGCGCCGGAACGTGCCACCCTCAGCCTCGCAAGCCGTCCGGTCCTGGCGCAACTGGCTGACGGGCGGGTCGCCCTTTTGGCGATCAAACCCATCATCCTGACAGCCAGCCAATGCCAGCGCCCCAAGCAATATAAATACCTTGCGCATCATTTCCCCCGCAACTGGGCCAGGTCATAGCCATTGAATTTCAAAATCTCGCGCGCCGCTTTGATGCGGTCAGCGCCGCCCGTTTTGCTGCGATCCAGGATCCAGCCGAACGACCCTGACGGCGTGCCCACCACCGCCGTGCGGTAATCGGCATCGACCCACAGCACCCAGTATTCGGTGGCGTATGGCGGTGTGCCCGCGACCAGTCGCCCGGCCATGGGTTGGGCGACATCATAGATGTCCAACACGCCCCAGCCGCCCCGACGCGGGCCGAACACGGCAATCTGGGCAATGCGACCATCCGCCCCCGCACGGAATTCGACCGCGCCGGGAATGACCTGTTCTTCCGGGTCGGTGAACTCGGCGCGAATGTGCCACATGCCGGAAAACCGGTCCGGTTCGAACCGGGTGGTCGACGCGATATTCACCTTTCTGTCGCGATAGAACCCGGGGGCGCCTGCGCCGCCACCCAGGCAGCCCGACAGCAGAAAAACCGCCGACAAGCCCATGATTTTTTGCCCAAATCTCACCATTGAGAATGTCACTATTCTGTCTCCTCTGCCCCTGCGTGGATACGCCGGAACAGGCTTAGCCGATCTGACCCGCGCTTACATCCCCTGGGGCGCGCGTTTCACCAGGCCCAGGGCCTCGCGCACCTCGGCGGGGCCGATGATGCGCGCACCCATGTTGGTGACGATGGTTGCGGCGCGTTCGACCAGTTGGGCGTTGGTTGCCAGCACGCCCTTGTCCAGCCACAGGTTGTCCTCCAGCCCGACGCGCACATTGCCACCCGCCAGCACCGCCGCCGCCGCATAGGCCATCTGATCGCGCCCCAGGCTAAAGGCCGAGAACGTCCAGTCATCGGGCACATTATTCACCATCGCCATAAAGGTGTTCATGTCATTGGGCGCGCCCCAAGGCACGCCCATGCACAGCTGAACCAACGCCGGGCTGTCCAGCACGCCGTCTTTGACCAGCTGTTTGGCGTGCCACAGGTGGCCGGTGTCAAACGCTTCGATTTCCGGCTTCACGCCCATGTGCGTCATCATGCGGCCCATGGCCTCCAACATGCCGGGCGTGTTCGTCATGACGTAATCGGCCTCGGCAAAGTTCATCGTGCCGCAGTCCAGCGTGCAGATTTCCGGCAGGCACTGTTTCACATGTTCTACCCGTGCGGCGGCGCCAATCATGTCGGTGGCGTCCGCATTCACAGGAAACGGCGCTTCGGGGGCGCCAAACACGATGTCGCCGCCCATGCCTGCGGTCAGGTTCAACACCACATCCACGTCGCTTTCGCGCACCCGTTCGGTCAGCTCGCGGTACAGATCCAGACGACGCGAGGGCGCACCGGTGTCGGGGTCACGCACGTGACAATGCACAATCGCCGCCCCCGCGCGCGCCGCGTCAATCGCCGCATTGGCGATCTGTTCGGGGCTGCGCGGCACATGGTGGCTGCGGTCCTGGCTGCCGCCTGATCCGGTCACAGCGGCGGTGATAAAGACGTCTTTGTTCATGGTCAGGGGCATGGAGTCTCTCCTCTTTCCCCCGATCTTGGCGGGGTTGCGGCGCTTGGCTTTGCGATTTACGATCCAGATTTGATGAATGCCGATAAAAATATCTTTTCGCCCGATGCCACGCCCCTGCATATCGGCGTGCTGGTGCTGGACAGCTGCAACATGCTGTCGCTGGCCGCCGTGCTGGACCCGATGCGGGCGGCGAACCGGCGCGCCGACAAGGCGCTGTTTCGCTGGAGCTTGCTGACCCCGACCGGGGCCGATGTGCACCTGACCTCAGGCCTGCCGGTCGCGGGCATGGCGGTGAAAGACGCCCCCCCAATGGACGCGTTGTTCACCGTCGCGGGCTTCGCGCTCGAGGACCAATCCACCCCCGCCCTGTTGGCGTCTTTGCGCGAAATCGCCGGGCGTGTGACGACCATTGCGGGCATCGACGGCGGCCCCTGGGTTCTGGCGCGGGCCGGGTTGCTGGACGGGCACAAGGCGACAACCCACTGGGAAGACTTAGAAACCTTCGCCCACCGCTTTGATCAGGTCGATGCGCACCGCGACCGGTACGTCATTGACGGGCGCGTGGTGACCACCGGCGGGGCCTCGCCCGCGCTGGACATGATGTTGCACCTGATCCGCGCACGTTTTGGCGAGGCCTTGGCGATGCGTGTTGCGGCCGCCTTCATCTATGACCCGGTGCATGCAGGGGATGCGCCACAAAGCCTGGCCAGCCCGGCGCGGCTGCGGGCGCGCGCCCCGAAAGTGGCCCGCGCCATTCGCATGATGGAACACCATCTGGACGCCCCGCCCAGGACCGCCGAGATCGCCAAATGGGTCGCCTTAACGCCCCGTGCGCTGGAACAACAATTCCGCGCCGCCCTGGGCACCACGCCAGGCGCGTTTTTCCTGAACCTGCGGCTGGCCGAGGCCTGGCGCCTGGCTGTCGACACCGCACGCCCCGTTCATGACATCGCGTTGGCAACCGGGTTTACATCCCAAGCCACCTTTGCGCGGGCCTTCAAACAGGCGCATGGGGTGTCGGTCACCGCGCTCAGGCGCGGCCGATAAGGACCAAAAGCGGGTGTTTAACATTTTTAAACATCGTCCGAAAACGGGGTTAAAGATGTTAAACATCGCCGATTTCAGCCTTTAAAGACCTTAAAGAATTTCGATCAGTACGGCATCGGATGGGCGCGATGCGCCGCGTTCAAATCTGCCAGAACCTCATCGTCCAGCTCCAGGTCTTTGCCGTCCAGTATAAGGGCCAGTTGCTCCATGCTGGAGGCGCCAAAAATGGTCGACCCCATGAAGGGGCGCGAGACCGAAAATGCCAGCGCCATTTGCACCGGGTCCAGCCCGTGTTTTTCGGCAATCGCCAGATAGGCATCGACCGCTGGGAACACCCGATCCGTGACGCGCCCGCCCAGCTCTGGCTGAGCAGTTTTGCGCGAATGATCCGGCAGCGCGCCGTCCTGATATTTGCCCGTCAACAGCCCTGTTGCCAGCGGGGAAAAGGCAAGCAAACCAACGCCTTCGTTGACGCACAGTTCGGCCAGGTCCGTGTCGGCCAGACGGCACAGCAGGCTGTATTCGTTCTGGATCGAAATCACTTCGGGCGCCCCCATGTCGCGCGCGATGCGCAGCCACTGCGCCGTGCCCCAGGCGCTTTCGTTGGACAGGCCGAAATGGCGGACTTTGCCCGCAGCCACGACCTCGGCCATGGCCCCCAGCACGTCGCGCATGTGGGCTTCGGTGTCCGCGCGGTTTTGCGAGGATGGATCATAGGTCCAGTTCTGGCGAAACATGTAACTGCCCCGCACCGGCCAGTGGGTCTGATAGAGGTCGATATAATCCGTCTGCAACCGGTCCAGAGACTGGTCAACCGTCTGCAAAATCGTCGCCCCGTCATAGCCTTTTCCGTCGCGCACCCAGCCAGGGTTGTTGCCCGATACCTTGGTGGCGATGACCACATCACCCCGCCGCGCGCGCGCCTTAACCCATTGACCAATAACGCGTTCTGTGTCGCCGACCGTGTCCGCGCTGATCGGGTTTACCGGGTACATTTCCGCCGTGTCGATGAAATTAATGCCGTGATCCAACGCCATGTCGATCTGTTGGTGGCCTTCGTCCATCGTGTTCGTGCTGCCCCAGGTCATCGACCCCAGGCACAGGGCGCTGACCTCAAGCTGGCCGCCTGCCAGCGTGTTCATTTTCATGCGCGTGTCTCCTTGGTTTGGGGGAAGTTTGCCGATTGAGCGGCCAAGGGCAAGGTGATTTCCGGGTTGAGGACATAAGGTGAACATCGTAAAGTGACGCGATGCAACACGCCCCCCTCACCCGTCATCCGCATCGCGCGCCAAACGGTTTGGCGTTTCTGGGCGGGCTGTCGCTGGCCCGTGGGCGGGTGCACGAACTGGTCGGCCCGGCGCGCCATACGCTGGCGATGATGATCGCGCGGGGCACCGAAGGGCCGGTGTTCTGGGTGCTGCCGGACTGGGTGCCGGCACGCCCCTATGGCCCTGGAATCGCAGAATTTATGGACCCCGGTCGGGTGACGTTTGTCAATGCGGATCGCGCCGATGACATCCTGTGGACGCTGGAAGAGGTGCTGCGGTCTGGCGTTGTGCCGCTGGTGATCGGCGACCTGCCGGGGCCACCGGGGCTGACGCCCGTGCGCCGGATGCATCTGGCCGCAGAGGCCGGGGGCGGCAAGGCGCTGGGGTTGATCCTGACACCGGAGGGCGCGGCGCAGGGGGTGGAAAGCCGCTGGCACCTGTCACCGGATCACACGCCAGGGCACACCGGCTGGAGACTTGGCCGTCTGCGCGACCGGCAAGAGCCACCGCGCGACTGGCAAGTACTGGCCAAGGGCGACGGGTTCGCCGTGGCCCCGCCGAAAGGATAAGGCAGGATCACAGCCCCCGGCGCAGCGGGGTGGGAGGCCACACCGGGGCAACCCGACCAACGCCGCGAAGGGTGGGAGCTGCGCCGGGGGGGGCGCAGCCAATGTTTACAGGGTGGCGTTCACCGCGCCACCATCCAACAGGATGTTCTGGCCGACAATAAAGCCCGCATACTGGGAACACAGAAAGGCACAGGTCGCGCCGAACTCTTCGATGGTGCCATAACGCCCGACCGGGATGGTGGCTTCGCGCGCTGCGCGGGCCGCATCCACCGTGATGCCCTGTTGGCTGCTGGCGCCCTTGTCCAGCGACGCGGCGCGGTCGGTGTCGTGCAAGCCGGGCAGCATATTGTTGATCGTCACGCCCGAGCCCGCGATCTGACGCGAGGTGCCCGCAACAAATCCGGTCAGCCCGGCGCGCGCGGAATTGGACAGGCCCAGCACCGGGATCGGCGCTTTCACCGCCTGGCTGGTGATGTTCACCACCCGGCCCCAGCCCCGATCCATCATGCCCGGCACCAGCGCCTTGATCAGCATGATGGGGCTCAGCATGTTGGCGTCAAGCGCAGCGATGAAATCTTCGCGCTCCCAATCGGTCCACAGACCGGGGGGCGGACCGCCGGCGTTGTTGACCAGGATGTCGACCTGACCGGCGACCTCCAACACCTGGGCGCGACCGGCATCCGTGGTGATGTCGGCAGCCACGGCCACGACCTCGACCCCGAACTCGGCCCGGATCGCGGCGGCTGAAGCCTCGAGCGCCTCGGCACCGCGTGCGTTCATCACCAGATCAACGCCCGCCTCGGCCAGTGCGCGCGCGCAGCCCAGCCCCAGCCCCTTGGACGAGGCACAGACCAGCGCCTTTTTTCCCTTCAATCCCAGATCCATGAGGATCCCTCCTGTCACATGTATGATGGAAACGCAGTTAACACCGCTTAACCGAAAGCGAAAGCACACAGCCGCGATTCGCGCCATGTGCCGCCCTGCGCTCCTGTGTGACCAGGTTAACGGCAACAAACCAGCGCGCCACCCTGAACATGTTCAGCGCAGGGAAACAGTTAACCATTTTCCCCGTTCAAATGCGCTGTAATTCATTAGGGTTTCATTGACCAAGCCACCGCAGGGGCCTAGATTGATCGGACTGGTGGTGGGGTGTTTGCTGATGGTTCCGTGGGGGCGGGACTTGGCAGGTAGCCAAGATTCACAACTGTCGCCAAAGGTGCTGCCCATGTCGTTTCAAAGCCTATCCACGCCGCTTCCTGTCCAGAGTTTGACCGTATTCCCGGCCGATTTTTTCCGTGTGAGCTATGGTGTGAACGAGGGGGATGCGATTGGCGACGCGTCGGATCTGATCATGGAAGACACCTATGAGCTGTCCGAGGCCGCCCATACCGGCCGCCTGGCCATTGCCACCCGCGAAGCCACCGGCGAATTCATCATTGCCGCAGACAGCGAACTGGGCCAACCCGGCGCACGCCTGTTTCTGGATTGCCTGGTCACCTTCATGGGCCCGAACGGATCGCATGACGAAGCGCTGGTGTTGGTCGAAGTCGACCAGGACGGCGCGATTGCCGACATCTATCTGCACGCCCTGACGCCGCTGCACCCCAAGGCCGGATATACGCTGGTGACCATCGACCCGGACGCGGCGCGCGAAAAGCTGGCCGAAAGCACCTGTGTGTCGTTCACCGCGGGCACGCGCATCACCATGGCAGATGGCCGTCAGATGCCGATCGAAGAGCTGAAGGCAGGCGACCGCGTCTTGACGCGCGACAGCGGCCCGCAGGAAATCCGCTGGGTCGGGCAACAGACCGTGCGCGCAACCGGGGCTTTTGCACCGATCCGCATCGCCCCAGGCGCGTTGAACAACGACAATGCCCTGACCCTGAGCCCAAACCACCGCCTGTTCGTCTACCAGCGCGTCGATGCGGTGAAGGCGGGCCAGAAAGAGGTGCTGGTCAAAGCGCGTCTGTTGGTTAATGGCACGACCGTGGTGCAGTCGGACGGCGGGTTTGTGGATTATTTCCAGCTGTTGTTTGACAAGCACGAGATCATTTATGCCGAGGGCATTGCGTCCGAAAGCCTGTTTGTTGACACGGCCACCCGCCCGGCCCTGCCCGCCGAGGTCAGCCGCCACTTGCAGGCCAACACCAAGGCCAGTCTGGGCGCGCGCGAATTGCACGATGTGGATGTCATGGCGCATGACACGGTGGACGTTCTGCGCCGCGCCTCTGCTGCGATCTGAAACAGGCGTGATCCAGTGGTGTCGCTGACGCGACGCTTGTTTATTGGATTTGGGGGTTTCACCCCCCGTGTCAAATCTTTGCGGATTTGCCTCTCCCCCCAGGATATTTGTGGCAAGAGGAAAAGGCGGGCGTTGCGGGGGGCACCGTAGGGGGCTATATCGCGCCTATGTTGGATCAAGTTTCCCCGAACCGCCCCGCCCTGCCCGCCGAAATTGCCCGGCGCAGGACGTTCGCGATCATCTCGCACCCGGACGCCGGCAAGACGACGTTGACGGAAAAGTTTCTGTTGTATGGTGGTGCGATCCAGATGGCCGGTCAGGTGCGTGCCAAGGGCGAAGCGCGCCGCACGCGGTCCGATTTCATGCAGATGGAGAAGGACCGGGGGATTTCGGTGTCGGCCTCGGCCATGTCGTTTGATTTCGAGGGCTACCGCTTCAATCTGGTCGACACGCCGGGTCACTCGGACTTTTCCGAAGATACCTATCGCACGCTGACCGCTGTCGACGCGGCGGTGATGGTAATTGATGGCGCCAAGGGCGTGGAAAGCCAGACGCAAAAGCTGTTTGAGGTTTGCCGTCTGCGCGATCTNNCCGATCCTGACCTTCTGTAACAAGATGGACCGCGAGAGCCGCGACACATTTGATATCATTGACGAAATTCAGGAGAACCTGGCGATTGACGTGACGCCTGCATCCTGGCCCATTGGCGTCGGTCGCGATTTCATGGGCTGTTACGACATGCTGCATGATCGCCTGGAGCTGATGGACCGGGCCGACCGCAATGTTGTGGCGGAGACCGTGTCGATCGACGGGTTGGACGACCCCAAGCTGGACGAGCTGATCCCCGAACACCTGGCCGCGCAACTGCGCGAAGAGGTCGAGATGGCGAAGGCATTATTGCCCAAGCTGGATGCGCAATCCGTGCTGGAAGGCCACATGACGCCAATCTGGTTTGGCTCGGCAATCAACAGTTTCGGGGTCAAGGAGCTGATGGACGGGATCGCCGAATTCGGCCCTGAGCCGCAGATCCAGACCGCTCAGCCCCGCAGTGTTGCGCCTGAGGAGACGAAGGTCGCGGGCTTTGTGTTCAAGGTTCAGGCCAACATGGACCCCAAACACCGCGACCGCGTGGCGTTCGTGCGTCTGGCGTCCGGCCATTTCAAACGCGGCATGAAACTGACCCATGTGCGCACGAAAAAGCCCATGGCGATTTCAAATCCGGTACTGTTTCTGGCCTCGGACCGCGAACTGGCGGAAGAAGCCTGGGCGGGTGACATCATCGGCATCCCGAACCACGGCCAGCTGCGCATTGGCGACACGTTGACCGAGGGCGAAGCGATCCGTGTGACCGGTATTCCGTCCTTTGCGCCCGAGCTGTTGCAGACCGTGCGCGCGGGCGACCCGATGAAGGCCAAGCACCTGGAAAAGGCGCTGATGCAATTTGCCGAAGAAGGGGCCGCCAAGGTATTCAAGCCGAACATCGGCTCGGGCTTTATTGTCGGCGTCGTCGGCCAGTTGCAGTTCGAGGTTCTGGCGTCACGGATCGAGATGGAATACGGGTTGCCCGTGCGGTTCGAGCCGACGCAATTCACCAGCGCCCGCTGGGTGTCCGGCGACAAGGCGGATGTGGAAAAGTTCGTCAATGTGAACAAACAACATATCGCGCACGACCATGATGGCGACGTTGTTTACATGACGCGTTTGCAATGGGACATCGACCGGATCGAACGCGATCACCCTGAGCTGAAGCTGACCGCCACCAAGGAAATGATGATCTGAGCAAAATTGCGCTCGGGGGTGGGCGCCTCAGGTTCACATCTGCGCAAATGCTGATAAGTTGTGCGCAGAACCAGAAGGAGCTTACCATGAAGACCCAAACGTCTGTCCTTGCCCTTTCAGTGTCTTTGGCCGGTTTCGCCGCGCCAGTTTTGGCGGATCAGGATCCTTGGGCCTTGCTGTCTTCGGTCAGCACCCAAGAGGTGATTGATGGCGACCACTATGAGGTGCGCAAAAGCTTCCCTGAAGCCATGATGGCCGGTATTTCGGATTTTGCCATCACGGGATTTGCCGTGCCAATTGGCGCCGGTGCCCAGGTGTCGCAGGTCATGCTGGTGTCAGACATGGGCAATTGCCCGCTGTGTGGCAGCCCGGATCACGGCGCCAGTCTGGTGGTAGAGCTGGATCAGCCGATCCCAAGTTTTGAGCAAGGCGCACGCCTGTCTCTGCGGGGTGACCTGGAAGCGGTCACAGACCCTGAAACCTGGCAAAATGCCGTGCTGCGCCGCGCCCGCGTGGTGGCGAATTAGGGCAGCCAGCGCACAAACGGAAACCCGCAATGCGGATCGTTTTAGTCAGCCTTTTCATCTTATTGTACGCCGCGTCGACCCAGGCCGCAGAGCAATTGCACGACCTGCCCTATGGGGCCGATCCTTTGCAGACGCTCGATGTCTATCTGCCCGCGGTGGCGCAGGACGACGCGCCGGTGATCGTCATGGTGCATGGCGGGGCCTGGCGCATTGGCGACAAATCGAACCCGCAGGTCTGGCAACGCAAGGTGGATCACTGGGGGGATAGGGGCGCGGTGTTCGTTGCCGTGAACTATCGCCTGATGCCTGCGGCCGACCCATTGATCCAGACCATGGATGTGGCACGCGCCCTGGCCTATGTGCAGGACCACGCGCCGGAATGGGGTGCAAACCCCGACCGGATCGCCCTGATGGGCCATTCCGCAGGCGCGCATCTGGTGGCCCTTCTGGGGGCCGATCAGGTGCTGGCCGACAGTCAGGGCGCGCGGCCCTGGCTGGGCACCGTCGCGCTGGATACGATCGGCTATGACATCGCGGCAATCATGCGGGCCACGCCATCAAGGCT
Organism: Rhodobacteraceae bacterium UBA3087; assembly: GCA_002367285.1. Taxonomy (GTDB): domain Bacteria; phylum Pseudomonadota; class Alphaproteobacteria; order Rhodobacterales; family Rhodobacteraceae; genus Aliiroseovarius_A. The sequence goes on from DFBF01000103.1 coordinate 25,839, forward strand.
GCACAGCTATGCCTTTGGACCGGACCCGGATTTTTGGGAATCTGCCTCGCCCATGGCACGCCTGGGGGCGGATGCGGCGCCGTTCCTTTTGGTCTGTTCGCAGGCCCGCGACCGAGCCTGCCCCGAGGCGCGGGGGTTTGCCGACCAAGCCGCCGCACTGGGGGTTGCGGCAACCGTGTTGCCCCAGCCGATGAACCATCGGGCGCTGAACGCCGGGCTGGGTGCGCCGGGGGGCTATACGGACGCAATTGACGCGTTCCTGAGCGATATAGGTCTGTGGGGCGGCTGAACATGGCCCAACAAAGCCGCACCCTGCAAAACCGGGTTCTGCCCACAGGTGACATCGTCGCGATCCCGGCGCGCGGCACGCTGACCGGCAATCGCGGCGTGCTGCACCGGGCCGACAAGACGCTGGGCACCGCGCGCTGGAAGCACCACGCCTGGATCATCTGCGCCCTGGACTATAAGGGCTGGCAACGGCAGGTCATGACCCCGAACCGCTGGACTGAACTGTTTTTTCTGGACGAGGCCGTGGCCCTGGCCGCCGGTCACCGCCCCTGCGCACTGTGCCGGCGTGCGGCCTATGTGGCCTATCGTGACGCGTGGGGCGGCGGGCGCGGTCCTGTGAAAGCACCCGAGATGGACGCCGCCCTGCACGCGGCCCGCATCCGCCCTGGCACGCGCGACCAGCGGCGCCATACCGCCAGGCTGGGTGGTTTGCCCGACGGCACCATGGTGCTGTGGGCCGACGCGCCCGCGTTGATTTTGGGCGACAGCCTGCGGCCCTGGACACCAGAGGGATATCGCCCTGCCCTTGCCCGCCCGACGGGCGATGCCATCGTGCTGACCCCGAAACCGACGCTTGACGTGCTGCGCGCGGGCTATGCCCCCCTGTTGCATCCCAGTGTTCACACCAGTGTTCATCCTGGTGCGCAGCCCGGTTCAACCTGCGGCGAGAAAGGCACATTGGGCGCGATCACGTGAGGATTGCGCCCCAGACGCCCCATGTCATTGACCCGCCCGATGTTTTTCTTTAGGCACTGACCCACCAGAAGGGGCGTATCTACCACGCGACGGCCAACCGGGCCTCTCTTCCCATACGTACGGGCCATAAGTGTCCGTAAGATACGGATCATAATGACCAAATTTTCTGACCTAAAGCTCAGCCCCAAAGTCCTGAAAGCCGTCGAAGAGACGGGTTACACAACGCCGACGCCAATCCAGGCGGGTGCCATCCCCCCCGCGCTCGAAGGGCGCGATGTGCTGGGGATCGCTCAGACGGGCACAGGCAAGACCGCAGGGTTCACCCTGCCGATGATTTCCATGTTGGCCCGTGGCCGGGCGCGTGCACGTATGCCGCGCTCGCTGGTGCTG
>DFBF01000195.1:0-2766 GCA_002367285.1 Rhodobacteraceae bacterium UBA3087
GCCGGGGCCCGCAAGTGGTTTTTTACAGAAAGGTCACATTTTTTGCTCTCAACCTGTTTTTTCTAGGTAAATGAGTGGTTTAGGAAAGAAACCTTCACGAACACCCCCCGTTTGCGCAAGAAAATTCCACAGCTTCAGACAGGCTATCTGCGCAAGATGAACTTATCCACAGACTCATTTCCCGCTTTTTCGCCCCGCCTCCCCTTTTGGTTGCAGAGATGGCGTAGAAATCACCCATAACGCGGTGAATCGTGCCTGATTCCACGGCGAGTCACAAAACGAGTCGCAAAAACCCGGCTGATTCTGGTCAAATCGGGCTGCGGACCAGCGATTTGATGTGCGACGCGTAAACCGTGCGCAAAGCGGCGTGGATTTCATCGCTCAAGGGGGCCATCTGGGACACCGCCGCATTCCGCGCCACCTGATCGGGGCGCGACACGCCAGCAATGACGCTGCTGACCGCCGGGTGGTCCAGAATCCAGCGCAACGCGAAATCCGCCAGGCTCATCCCCTCGGGCACATGTGGGCGGATCAAATCAAGCGCGTCGATGGCGCGCTCCAGCTCGATGCCCGAGAATGTCTCACCGACCGAGAAGGCCGCGCCATCGGCATTGTAGTTGCGGTGATCGGTTTCGGCGAAGACCTGCCCCGGTTTGAACTTGCCCGTCAGAACCCCCGACGCCAGCGGCAGGCGTACGATAATGCCGACATCCGCCGCCTGGGCATCATCGAACAGCCGAGACACCGCATCCTGGCGATAGAGGTTAAAGATGATCTGGAGGCTGGTCAGGCCGGGGTATTTCAAACACAGCCGTGCCTCGTCGAGGGTTTCAACGCTGGCACCCCAGTGGCGACACAGGCCTTCGGCAACCATCTGATCCATCCAGCCAAAGATCGCGCCGTCGGCCAGGACCTGTGGCGGCACGCAATGCAACTGCACCAGATCCAGCGCGGACACTCCAAGGCGCGTGCGGCTGGCATCCAAATGGGTGCGAATGGCATCTATACTATAGTGGTCGGGAAACAGGTCGGCAGCGCGGCCCACCTTGGTGGCGACGATGGCATTGGCCCCACCGGTCAGGAACTGGCCGATCTGCTGTTCGCTACGCCCGGCACCATAAACATCGGCCGTATCGTAGAAGGTGATGCCTGCGTCCCAGGCCGTCCGCAGGGTTTCCTGCCCCACCGCATTGTCGATCGGGCCGAAATCCCCCCCCAGCTGCCAACAGCCCATGCCGATTTCCGAAACTTCCAGACCGGATTTCCCAAGACGACGGTATTTCATGTGGCACACTCCTGTGGTTGGGGCACAGAGTAGACCCGCAGTCTTATATGTCCAGCGCTCAGGCGCGGGCCGGGCGACGTGCGCGGGTTGTGGATTTCACCACCCGGTACAGAAGCAGCCCCAGGATCACCGCCAGATAAATCATCGGTTCCATCTGCCAGCCTTTGACCAGCATGACGAAATGCACCCCGCCCAGAATGGCCGCCGGATACACCAGCTTGTGCAGCGTGCGCCAACGCGGGCCCAGCTTGCGCACCGACAGGTTGTTGGATGTCACCGCCAGCGGCAGCAGCATCAGAAAGCCCGCCATGCCGATAGTGATATAGGGGCGTTTCAGGATGTCGGCCCAGATTTGTGACAGGATCTGCACATCCAGCACCAGCCAGACCAAAAGGTGCATGCTTATATAGTAGAACGTCAGCACCCCGATGGCACGGCGGAACTTCATCAGGTTCAGACCGATAAGCCTGCGCAGAGGCGTCACCGCCAGCCCCAGGATCAGCGCTTGCAGCCCCAGTTCGCCCAGCCTGTGTTCAATCGCCTTGACCGGGTCGACGCCCAGCCCGCCGGTCAGGCCCTGATACAGGAACCAGACCGGCGGCAGGAGGCCGACCAGATAGACGGCCCAGACTGGCACGCGGCGCAAAGTGGCGTTCAGACGATCCATGTTTAAATCCAGTGCTCAGAAGTTTGTCGTCATATCCATGCCGTCATAAAGACTGGCCACCTGGTCACCGTATCCGTTGAACATCAGGGTATCCTGGCGCTTGGTGAACAGACCGCCGCCAATGCGCCGTTCGGTCGCCTGGGACCAGCGCGGGTGGGACACCTGGGGGTTCACATTACTATAAAAGCCGTATTCGCGCGGGTTCTGCATGTTCCAGGTCGCCTCGGGCTGTTTGTCCACCAGCGACATGCGCACGATCGACTTGATCGACTTAAAGCCATATTTCCACGGCACCACCAGACGCAGAGGCGCGCCGTTCTGGTTCGGCAGGTCTTCGCCATAGACACCTGTGGCCATCAGGGTCAGCGGGTTCATGGCCTCGTCCAGACGCAACCCTTCGCGATACGGCCAATCCAGAATGGCGCGGTTTTGGCCCGGCATTTCTTCGGGGCGCACCAGCGTTTCAAAATACACGTATTTGGCCGAGGATTGCACACCAACGCGATCCAGCAGCTGGGACAGTTGGAAACCGTTCCAAGGGATGACCATCGACCAGGCCTCGACACAGCGGAACCGATAGATGCGTTCTTCGATGTCCACGCCGCCCAAAATGTCGGCCAGATCATAACTGCCGGGTTTGTCCACCAGACCATCAACCTGCACCGACCAGGGATCGGTGGTCAGAGTGTGCGCGTTCGCCGCCGGGTCTTCCTTGCCCGTGCCAAATTCATAGAAGTTGTTATAGCCCTTGATCTCGTCCAACGTATTGGGTGTCTCGTCGGTCGAATACATGCCGGCTGCAAAAGCGGGCGCA
>DFBF01000195.1:2782-7864 GCA_002367285.1 Rhodobacteraceae bacterium UBA3087
CGCCCAGCCCCAGTCCGCCCAGACCAAGCCCGCCCAGCCCCGCCATCAGCTGACGCCGGTTCAGGTAATCCGCGCGCGGCGTGATGTCGGAGTATTTCAGATCGCTCTTGAAAGCCATATCGCAGGTCCTTTGGTCTGAGGTCTGATCTTGACTTAAGCGTGCCCCGGCGCAAAGCCAAAGCACATGATTTCACAAACCTGCCAGCGGTTGAAACATTTCGAGGTGTCAGCCCTCAGGGCGGGGCGAATAACTGGGGAACAGTTCATTCATCGGAATGCTGCGCCCGTCGCCTTGCACCAGGCGGACGTGGCGGCGGCGCATCTGGCGGGGTTCGGCGACGCCGACGGAATGGGCGATGGTTTCGACCTCATGGGTCATGCAGTCGGCGTATTGGGCGACCTTGTCGCATTTCGCCTCAGGCACCAATCCCTTGTGCAGGTTCGGATCATGGGTGGTGATGCCGGTGGGACAGGTGTTGCGGTTGCATTTCAGCGCCTGAATGCAGCCAAGGCTGAACATGAAGCCCCGCGCGTTGGTGACAAAATCAGCCCCCGCCGCCAGCGCCCAGGCAACATCGCCAGGGTTCACCAGCTTGCCGGATGCCACCAGCCGGATGCGATCATGCAGCCCGCGTTGGTCGCGCAGGTCACATATATATGGCAGCGCTTCGCGAATGGGCATGCCGACCAGGTCAATCAGCGGCATGGGCGCGGCGCCGGTGCCGCCTTCGCCACCATCAAGCGTGATGAAATCGGGGGCGCAGCCCGCCCCGCGATGCACGATCAGGTCGAACAGTTCGGCCAGCGGTTCCAGTGATCCGACCACGGTCTTGAAGCCGACCGGCTTTCCGGTGACCTCGCGAATGCGGGCGATGGTGTCCAAAAGATCACCCCAATCGTCGATTTCCTCGTGCCGGTTTGGCGACATGGACGCCTGGCCTTCGGGAATGCCGCGAATGGCGGCGATTTCGGCGTTGACCTTGGCGGCAGGCAGGATGCCGCCCTTGCCGGGTTTCGCCCCCTGCGCCAGCTTCAGTTCGAACATCTTCACCTGAGGGTGCGCCGCGACCTCACGCAGCTTGTCATCGGACAGTTTGCCATCCGCATCGCGCACACCGTATTTCGCCGTGCCGATCTGAAACACGATGTCGGCGCCGCCCTCCAGATGCCAGGGCGACAACCCGCCTTCGCCGGTGTTCATCCAGATCCCGGCCTTTTTCGCCCCCATCGACAGGGCCGTGACGGCGGGGCGTGACAGCGCGCCATAGGACATGCCCGAGATATTGAAGATGCTCTTTGCCTCATAGGGCGCGCGTGCCCCTGCCCCGATCACCAGCGGGTCGGTCGAGGCATATTGATTGTCCAGCGGCGGAAAAGCGGCGTTCACGAAGATCGGAGTGCCGACAACGGCCAGATTTCGGGTCGACCCAAAGGCGACCGTATTGCCTTGGCCTGACGCGGCCCGCTCAACCCAATCGCGTTGGGCTCGGTTGAACGGCAGCTCCTCGCGATCCATGGCAAAGAAGTACTGGCGAAAGAATTCGCCCAGCGCCGTGAACAGATGTCGGAACCGGCCGATCACCGGGTAGTTGCGCCGCACCGCATCACCGGTTTGCAGCCGGTCGACCACATAAAGAAGGGCCACAACCGCCAGCACAAAGCCAATCGCAAAGACCAGCACCAGCGCCAGCACCTCTAGCACCCAGATCATTCCCGCCATTCCGGCCCCCATTTTTCATCGCCTGTCTTCATTATCGGTGATTCTTTCTGCACCCTGCTCTACACGGCCGGCCAGTGGAATTCACAGTCTTACGCAAAACCGTGACCCGGATTGTCCGCAAATTCCACCCAGTCCACCCTGTTTATACAAAACCGTTCGCATGGCGCGCCTGTATGCACAACTGGAACGTGCGAAGTGTCGAATTATGTTGAAAAAGTGACAGAACCCCGGCCAAAATATGGTTAACAAGATAAAAAGACATTTCATGAGGCAGTCCTATCGCGCAGTCCGGTTCACCGGAATTTTGAAACGCGCCGATAGGATATGACATGCCCACCCTTCTGGATGACCTCAATGCCAACCCCGACACACAGATTTTCGCCAGCCTGATTGCGCAGGTTGACGCAAACACAGCCGCCGGATTTTCCGGTCTGCTCAGCGACCCCGGGCCGATCACCGGCTTTATCCCCTCGGACGCGGCAATGGTCGCCATGGCACAGTCCATGGGATACGCGGGCGCAGATGAGGCCGAGGCCCTGGCCTATCTGATCGAGGTCGCCACCGTGATCGGCAAAGGTGCCCCCTGGCCGATTCTGGCCGGATTGGTCGCCTATCATCTGGTCGGGGACAATCTGGCCACCGGTGATCTGGCGGCGGCCTCGCCAATGTCCACGCTGCATGGCGCAAGCCTGACCAGCGCAGGCGGGCTGTTGGTGGACAATGATGTGGACACGCCTGACGCCGGGATCCTGGGATCAACCAGCCTGAGCAACGGCACCTTGCATGTGGTCGACAGCCTGTTGTTGCCGGTCGAGACCCTGGCCAGCAACGGCGCGGGCGACGTGCAGCTGATTATCGGCAACATGAATTCGGACACGATTATCACCGGCGCGGATGACGATCTGGTCAAGGCGAACGGCGGCTCTGACAACATCTCGACCGGCGCGGGCGATGACATCGTGCTGGGTGAATGCGGCAATGACACGATCGATGCGGGGGCCGGGATGGATTACGTCCACGGCGGCAACGGCAAGGATGTGATCGACGGCGGAACCCAGGCCGACACGCTGTATGGCGGCAACAACCAAGACGTGATTGATGGCGGCGACGGAGATGACTTCATTGATGGCGGCAATGGCACAGACACGCTGAATGGTGGCGAAGGGTCCGACACCATGTTGGGCGGCAACCACCACGATGTGATGAATGGCGACGGCGGCGCTGACAAGATGGACGGCGGCAGCGGCGATGATGTGATGAATGGCGGCACTGGTGAAGACGCAATCACCGGTGGCACAGGCGACGACGACCTGACTGGCGGCAGCGGCGCGGACACGTTCGTCTTTTCCAAGAACCATGGCCACGACGTGATCAACGATTTCACCGACGGTGAAGACAAGATCGACGTGACCGGACTGGGCATCTATTCGATCACCGGCATGGTCATGACCCAGGTCGGCGATGATGTGGTCATTAACATGGGTTACGGCACCGAACTGACCTTGCTGGACACCAACATGACCGATCTGGATGAGACCGACTTTGTCTTTGACGTGGCCCCCCTGGCGACCTCAGGGTCGGATGTCATTCACCTGACCGCGGGCAACGACACAATCGACGCCGGCGCGGGCAGCGATTTCATCTATGGCTATGGTGGCAACGACCAGATCGTCGGTGGCACCGGCGACGACCGTATCTTTGGCGGTGAGGGCAATGACGACATCAATGGCGGGTCAGGCAAAGACCGGATTGAGGGCGACGACGGCAATGACACCATTTACGGCATGGCCTCGAACGACACGATCTTTGGCGAGGATGGCAATGACGTGATCGACGGCGGGGCTGACAATGACCGGCTGTATGGCGGCACCGGCAAGGACATCCTGTTGGGGGATCATGGCAACGACAAGATTTGGGGCCAGCAGGGCAATGACACGCTGAACGGCGGCGCGGGCAAAGACATCCTGTACGGCGGCAGCGGCGCGGACATCCTGATCGGTGGCAAGGGCGATGACACCATGTCGGGCAACAGTGGCGCCGACACCTTCGTGTTCGAAGACGACTTCACCCGCGCCGACACGATTACCGACTTTGAGGATGGCGTGGACATGCTGGACGTCGCCGCCATGGGCTATACCGATATCAGCCAGATGACGATCACGCAGGTCGGGGCCGATACGGTCATCACCTTCTCGACCCAGGACAGTGTGACATTGCAGAATTTCGATGCCGGAGATCTGGACAACGACGACTTTATCCTGGCCGAGCTGTTCCTGGTCCTGGGCTAAACAGCGCCATGAAAAAGGGCCGGGCGTTGTGCCCGGCCCTTTTGTGTTTCAGACCTCTTGCGGTCAGTGAACCACGGCGTCATCAGGCGTGGGCCGGTTGGAATTGTCAACGCGGTCATCGATGATCAATCCATCGGCCCCGACACTGACGGCAATCGTGTCGCCGTCCATCACGTCACCGGACAGCAGCATTTCAGCCAGCCGATCCTGCAACGCGCGCTGGATCACGCGCTTCAAAGGTCGCGCACCGAACACCGGGTCATAGCCTTCGTCGGCCAGCCAGGTCTTGGCATCACCGTCCATTTCCAACCCGATATTGCGCCGGGCCAGGCGTTTGGCCAGCAGCCCCAGTTGAATATCGACGATCCCGTCCATATCGGGGCGCGACAGCCGGTCAAAGATGATCGTCTCATCCAGACGGTTCAGGAATTCAGGCCGGAAATGGGCCCGCACAGCATCCATCACATCACGTTTCGCGTCCGATGCATCCGCGCCATCGGGCAGTTGGGACAGCGCCTGCGCACCCAGGTTTGACGTCAGGATAATCAGCGTCTGTTTGAAATCAACAGTCCGCCCCTGACCATCGGTCAGAACCCCGTCATCCAGCACCTGCAACAGCACGTTGAAGACATCCGGGTGGGCCTTTTCGACCTCGTCAAACAGCACGACCTGATACGGGCGACGACGCACCGCTTCGGTCAATACACCGCCTTCGTCATACCCGACATAACCCGGAGGCGCGCCGATCAGACGGGCGACCGAATGCTTCTCCATGAACTCGGACATGTCGATGCGCACCATGGCGCTGTCGTCGTCGAACAGGAAATTGGCGACAGCCTTGGTCAGCTCGGTTTTACCCACGCCCGTCGGCCCCAGGAACAGGAAACTGCCCAGCGGACGGTTTTCATCGTTCAGCCCGGCACGCGCGCGGCGCACGGCGTTGGACACGGCCGTCACGGCGGATTTTTGACCGATCACACGACGGTGCAGGTCATCTTCCATGCGCAACAGCTTGTCGCGTTCACCTTCCAGCATCTTCGAGGTCGGGATGCCGGTCCAGCGTTCGACCACTTG
>DFBF01000040.1:0-2129 GCA_002367285.1 Rhodobacteraceae bacterium UBA3087
GCGCCGGAACCTGCGCGCCCGACCACCAAAAGCTCGGCCCTGGCCAGTGGCGACGTCAGCGACATCCTGCGCGAAAGCGTGATCCTGGCGGTGTTGATCCAGCGGCCCGACATGCTGGATCAGGTCGAAAGCAGCTTTGAGCGCACCCATATGTCGACCCCCGAACACCAACTGATGCAGAGTGTGTTGCTGCGCCATGCCCAAGACGGCCCAGAGGTGTTGCGCGAAAAAATTTCAGCGTCCGCCGGTCATCATGCCCTTGAAAAGCTGTTCACACTGAGCCATGTGCAAATTGCGCCCGCCATCCGACACCCGGACGATGCTGAAACCGTGGTCACATGTCTGACCGAGGAGCTCGCCAAACTTGAAGCGATGCGGGGCGCACGCGCGGAAATCGATGACGCGATGCATGATATCGAAGCCATGGCCGACGAGGGCCTGACCTGGCGTCTGTCCCAGGCTGTTGAGGCGCGCAACCGTGCCATTCGCAGCGAAAGCGAGGACAAGGCGACCTTTGATGTCGGTGACAATGGCGCCTTGATCGACCGCGATGAACGCAAGTCGCTGGATGCGCTGTTGGACCGGATCGGACTGAACACAAAAGGCCCCTCGACTGATCAGGGGGGCGACTGATTCGCCACAGGGTGGAGACGTTGTAAATAAATACGGGTAAACGGGTTGGAGAATCATTCAATCACGTGAATGATTCGGAAATTCGAATCAGTGATTCGTACCCAAGGCCGAACACAGCCCCAAGACCGAACACAGCCAAGGAGAGCCGCATGGCCGCCAAGGACACCGCTGCAGACCGCAAAGACGACCAGGACAACGAACCGATGGTCGATGTCAGCCAGACTGCGGTCAAGAAGATGATCGCAGAGGCGCGGGAAAAAGGGTACATCACCTATGACCAGTTGAACCAGGTCCTGCCGCCGGATCAGGTCAGCTCGGAACAGATCGAAGACGTGATGTCCATGCTGTCCGAAATGGGCATCAACATCATCGAGGACGAAGAGGCCGAGGACGAAGACAAGGGCTCGACCGCTGTGGCAACCACGGCTGGCGTACGTGATGTCACGATTTCTTCGGCCGAGACCGAAAAGCTGGACCGCACCGATGACCCCGTGCGCATGTATCTGCGCGAAATGGGCTCTGTCGAGTTGCTGTCGCGCGAAGGCGAAATCGCGATTGCCAAACGGATCGAGGCCGGGCGCAATACGATGATCGCGGGGCTTTGCGAAAGCCCGCTGACCTTCCAGGCCATCACCATCTGGCGTGACGAACTTCTGTCCGAAGACATTCTGCTGCGCGACGTTATCGACCTGGATGCCACCTTTGGTACCCAGATGGGTGAGGATGACGACGAAGGTGAAAACGTGATCGACGGGGCGGCGACCGCCACCGCAACGGCCACCGATGGCACCGCCGCGACGGACGACAAGAAAGAGGCCAGCCCCGAGCTGGACGCCGACGGCAACCCGATTGCCAAGGAAGATGACGACGACGACGAAGACGAACAGGCCAACATGTCGCTGGCCGCGATGGAAGCGGCGCTGAAACCCGGTGTATTGGAACAGCTGGAGCTGATCGCGCGCGACTATGTGTTGCTGAGCGAAATGCAGGACCTGCGCATGTCCGCCACCTTGAACGAAGATGACAGTTTCTCGACCAAGGAAGAGGACGCGTATCAAAAGCTGCGTTCGGAAATCGTGTTGTTGGTCAATGAGTTGCACCTGCACAACAACCGGATCGAGGCGCTGATCGACCAGCTGTACGGCATCAACCGCCGCATCATGTCGATTGACTCTGCTATGGTGAAACTGGCCGACCAGGCTCGTATCAACCGCCGCGAATTCGTCGAAGCCTATCGTGGTTATGAGCTGGATCCGACCTGGCTGGAGCGCATGGGCGAAAAGACCGGTCGTGGCTGGCAGATGTTCATCGAACGCTCGACCGCCAAGGTCGAGGAACTGCGCGGCGACATGGCCCAGGTGGGTCAATATGTCGGCGTCGACATCCCCGAGTTCCGCCGCATCGTGCAGCAGGTTCAGAAGGGTGAAAAAGAGGCCCGTCAGGCGAAAAAGGAAATGGTCGAGGCCAACCTGCGCCTGGTAATTTCGATCGCCAAA
>DFBF01000040.1:2196-4281 GCA_002367285.1 Rhodobacteraceae bacterium UBA3087
CGCGGCTATAAATTCTCGACCTATGCGACCTGGTGGATCCGTCAGGCGATCACGCGCTCGATTGCCGATCAGGCCCGCACGATCCGTATCCCGGTGCACATGATCGAAACGATCAACAAACTGGTGCGCACGGGCCGTCAGATGCTGCACGAGATCGGCCGCGAACCGACACCAGAAGAATTGGCCGAAAAGCTGCAAATGCCGCTGGAGAAGGTCCGCAAGGTGATGAAGATCGCCAAGGAACCTATTTCGCTGGAAACCCCGATTGGCGACGAAGAAGACAGCCAACTGGGCGATTTCATCGAAGACAAGAACGCCGTTCTGCCGCTGGACAGTGCCATTCAGGAAAACCTGAAGGAAACCACGACCCGCGTGCTGGCGTCCCTGACCCCGCGCGAAGAACGCGTGCTGCGCATGCGATTTGGCATCGGCATGAACACCGACCACACGCTGGAAGAGGTGGGGCAACAGTTCAGCGTCACCCGCGAACGCATCCGCCAGATCGAAGCGAAAGCGCTGCGCAAACTGAAGCACCCCAGCCGGAGCAGAAAGCTGCGAAGTTTCTTGGATCAATAAATATGACGCCCCCGCGAGGGGGCGTTTTTGATTGGTGTACAGATGCCCTATGAATCCAATCTTCAACATGTGGCTGAGTTTCTTCACAAAGAAATTGGGGGGCAGATGCTCAAGTTGGCCAAGCTTTTCTGGCTTGTTCGCTTTGGATGGCTGGCCGGTCCGGGTTTGAGTTGCGCTGTGGTGGGCAAGGCTATATTTCCCCAGAGGTAAGGTTATACCGTGGGGACAAAGCGTTCCTTGCTGCTGTACTGACCAAGAAATGGGTAAGGCTATATGTCCGAAAGCCGGCTCTTAGCTACAGAGAATTGGATCGGACTTTGGTCACTTCTCGGTTCGAGGAGGCCGTCTTCGTTGCACATTGTAGCGAGGTTGCTCTTAATGTGAGTGACCCAGTGCGGATCATTGAGGTTTTGGATTGGCTTGACGGGTACTTAATGCCCACAAATGTCTGATATTCTGCTTGCCGACCTATTGTCGGGTGCAGTCCTATGTAGTTTGCAGAACCAGTGATGAAGCTGCACTCTGTTTGAAAAGCAAAGGACCGACCATGTCTCTCCTCTCCAAACTGTTCGGCGGTTCTGCAAAAGACCCTGAACCCGTCACACACAACGGTTATCGCATCTTTCCCGAACCGGTGAAGGAAGACGGCGGTTATCGCATCGCTGCGCGGATCGAAAAGGATGTGGATGGTCAGGTGAAAACACACATGATGATCCGTGCCGATACCTATTCCGCCCCGGATACGGCGATGGATGCGTCGGTGGACAAGGCCAAGCAGGTGATCGACCAGTTGGGTGACAAAATCTTCCGCTGAGCAATAGGCGGGATTCCTTTTTGCAACAGTCTCGGCCAATTTCCGCAAGGTGCTGCCCGCCCACAGGGAATTTCGTTTGCAGCGATTTCGCGCTGATATAACCTGCCCCCATCCGGCCAACGAGCCGGGCGGTGCCTCGTCGGTACTGTTTGCCATAATCAGAGCAGGATAATCAAAATGGCTGAAGACAAGAAAACCCGGACTCCGGACCAAATCGCACGTCGCAAAGCGGCCCGTCAGTTGGCCTTTGCCAATTGGGTGCAAGCCTGGCGCGCGGAAAACCCCAAGGCGACCAAGGCGGACCGCAAGGAAGCCTGGAATAAAGTGCGCCGTGAGCAGACGCGTATGGGTCTTAAGTCCCTGAAAGCACTGGAAAAGAAGGGCTATGGCCTGACCATGCCAGCGCAGGCCTGACAGGTGCCAAGAGATCCGGGTTCGGCGTTTGCGCCGGACCCATTCAAACCTTCGTATAAGCCCCGACTTTGGACCCCAGTTTCGGGTCACGCGGTGCTTGAACATCCCTTTCCCCATGTTCGGCCTGACTTGCGCCGCACCCGGCTTTGGCGCATGGAGGGGGCATGTTGACCAGCTTTACCATCGCGACCCGGGGCCAGGGGCTTTATGAATTCACCCAGGATGTGACGCGATGGGTGGACGGGCAGGGCGTCCGCGAAGGCCTGTTGACGCTGTTTGTG
>DFBF01000198.1:0-7038 GCA_002367285.1 Rhodobacteraceae bacterium UBA3087
GGCCTGGTCGTGCCGGACCTGTTGGCCGAGATGAAGACCCTGTGGGTCGAGGCCTTCCTGAGCACGCCGCACGGCACCCCCGTCGTACCTGCCAAACCGGCAGGGGCTGACGTTTGACGCCCGGCTGGAACAGGGTGCTGCCTGGTCCGTCTGCGGACACGAAAATGGCTCCGGGTTGCCCCGGAGCCAGATTCAGATGTCATGTGACGCTTAGTAGAGCGGCAGGATCGCGCTGACCACGTCGTGATGTCCGCCGATCGTCTGATAAGCGTGGCTGTTAAGCGGCCGTGCAGGTTTGCCGCCACCCAGCGGGATCGACACGCCAAAGCGGATTTCGTCAAAGTCGGCGTCAACCACCGGCCCGGGTGTGTCGAGCGACAGGCTGTTGCGCACCAGTTCCAGGCTGAGCGTCGCCGGGAAGGCCATCATGTCGTTCATCGCATAGGACACACCAATCGAGGTCCCGACAATGTCTGCATCCACGTCGAAATCGTCGAACCACTGTTTCGACACGGCACCATAAACGGTGAACTGTTCGTTGATGTCATAGAAGGCGCCGACGCCGATCGAATAGGCCTCGGTGCTGGTCCCGCCTGAGCTGATGCCACTGCGGGTCAGGTGACCGCCGATGGTCAGGGCGTCGGACGGCCGGTACGTGCCGCTGACCCCGACGTTGGTGACGCTGTAATCAACCACCACATCCAGCGGGTCGATTTCGGTCGAGCCGATGAAGCCTTCGACATCCCAGTTCGCGGCGGCATAGCCCAGCGTCACGCCATAGGATTGATGTTCGGGGCTGATGGCCGCGATGGTGCCGAGCAACGATCCGTCAATGTCCAGATCGCCGTTTTCGACGAAGGCACCGACGCTCCAGCCACCACCGAACCGATAGTGCAGGGCGGCGTCCACGGCCATGATGTTTGCATCCACCGGGATGCCATCAAGGTCGACCACCAATGCGGTAAAGCCCAGATCCATGTCGAGCGCCTCTGAGAAGATCAGGCGGCTGTCGGCGCGGAAGGATGCGACGTTTACGTCCTGTGAGGACCCGTCAGCCGAGACGTCGCCCAGGCTGTAACCCAAGGTCATGCTTCCGGTGAAGGTGTTGTCGGCGAAGGCTGCGATCGGTGTGCAGAGAGCGACGATGCTGGCAGCAGCGAGGAGATTGCGTTTCATGTTCAGTACCCCTTGAAAAATGAAAGTGCGGGCAGCAGGCGCCCCTATACGTAGAATTATGGGCGCACCTTACGCGGGGCAGAATGATGTGTCGCATGCAGAGACCAGAAACGCTCAAATTTATGATAGTTGTAGCTTCTTGTTGCTGGAATGTCACGAGAAGCACACCTTCTGCGTGTGTCTAAAAAAGCGGCACACGCAGAAGGTGGTTTCGCAACGTCACCGGGGAAATTCACAGCGGGCGCGCTGACGCATCCAGGGCAGCACTGCCGCGAATCACACCGGTCATTGGCCGTGCACAAGGCGCGTCCCCCGGTCAGGGAACGCGCCTTGTGCACCTGTGGTGGCCAGGCTCAGCGACTGCGGACAAGCCCGACGATATCATAGGTCTGTTCCAGGATCGGGCGGGCGATGGCGTCGGCTTTCGCAGCCCCCTTGGCCAGGATCGCGTCGATCTCGTCGGGTTGGGTCATCAGGCGGGCCATTTCTTCGGAAATCGGTGCCAGCTTGGCAACCGCCAGATCGGCCAGCGCCGGTTTGAACCGACCCCAGCCCGCGCCCGCGTATTCGGNNATTGCGCGCTTCGGGGCGGTCTTTCAGGCCCTCCAACGTGTCGGGCAACGCGTCGGGGTCGGTGCGCGCTTTTTTGAATTTCTTGGCGATGGTGGCGGCGTCATCGGTCATGTTGATCCGCTCCATATCGCTTTCGCCTGATTTCGACATCTTCTTGGTGCCATCGCGCAGGTTCATGACGCGGGTGGCGGGGCCGTCGATGATCGGGGCGGGTTGGGGAAAGAAATCCGGCACCTTGAAGTCGTGGTTGAACTTGGCGGCAATGTCGCGGGTCAGTTCGACATGCTGTTTCTGATCCTCGCCCACCGGCACGTGGGTGGCGTGATAGGCCAGAATGTCCGCCGCCATCAGCGACGGGTAGGCATAGAGACCCAAGGACACCTTTTCCGCGTTCTTGCCGGCCTTGTCCTTGAACTGGGTCATGCGGTTCATCCAGCCGACGCGCGCGACACAATTGAAGATCCAGGCCAGTTCGGCGTGGGCGGACACTTGCGACTGGTTGAACAGGATCGAGGCCTCTGGGTCGATGCCCGAGGCAATGAAGCCTGCGGCGACCTCGCGGGTGGCGGCCCGCAGTTCTGTGGGGTCTTGCCAGACGGTGATTGCGTGCAGATCAACGACGCAATAGACGGTTTCGAAATCGGGGCCCTGCATGTCCACGAACCGCTTGATCGCGCCCAGATAGTTGCCAAGGGTCAGCCCGCCCGAGGGCTTGATCCCGGAAAAGACGCGGGGGGTGTGGCTGGTCATGGGAACGCTCCGTCTGGATTTCTGGTCTTGGCTCGCTTACCCATGTGCGCAAGGCCCGTCAAGGAAACGGGTAGATATCGGAGAGCAGAGACATGACGAGTGACCCCAACGCCTCGCCCTTCAACCCGTTGCCGCCCATTGTGGTGGCCTTGGCGGTGTTGATCGTCGGGGTTGAAGTGCTGTTCCAGCTGCGCGGTGACGGGCTGCGGCTGGAGTGGATCGAACGCTGGGGCTTTTACGAGCCGATGTTTGACTGGATGATCGAAAACCGGCAATTCCGTTGGGAGTTCCTGGTGCGGTTCGTCAGTTATCCGTTCGTGCATGGCAACATGACGCACACGTTGTTCGTGCTGGTGTTTCTGTTGGCATTGGGCAAGCTGGTGGGCGAGCTGTTTCACGCCGCCGCCGTGCTGGTGATCTTCTTTGGCTCGGCCATTGTCGGCGCGCTGGTGTTCGGCCTTGTCTGGGACACGCGGGCGGTGCTGTTTGGCGGCTATCCGGCGGTTTACGGGCTGATCGGGTCTTATTCGTTTTTGTTGTGGGTCAAGCTGACGGGCAGCGGGGAAAACCGGTTGATGGCATTCCGCCTGATCGCGTTTTTGATGGGTATTCAACTGATCTGGTCGCTGTTTTCGGGGGGCAACAAGGAATGGGTCGCGGATCTTTCGGGCTTTGCAGCCGGGTTCTGCCTGTCTTTTCTGGTCGCGCCTGGGGGCTTTGGCAAGGTGTTGGAGCTGGTGCGACGGGGATAGCCCCGGCACAGCTCCCACCCATTTTCAGGGCTCCGTACGTCCTGACCCCTGTGGCATCCCACCCCGCTGCGCCGGGGCTATCCCCGTCGCATGGCCGCCTTGAAGTCCTGAAGTCGGAAGGCGCCCAGCATCTGGCCGATGGCGAAATAGCTGACCATGCCCAGCGTGACCAAAATCGCCAGCGCGAGATAGCGCAGGGCGCCTGCGCCGAACATCGGCCCCAGCACGATCACGCCCATCCACAGCACCGCACCCATCAGCCAGCTGGCGGCAATGATACGCCAGAACCTGGCCCAAAACCGCGCATCAAGTCGGGTTTCTGGCCCCATGCGGGCAGCACCGAACCACAGCAGAAGGGTCATCGACCAGCCCGCAACCGTGGTGCCGACCGCCGCTGCGATATAGCCCAGCCAGGTGCTGAGCCCGATCGCCAGCACCGCGTTGACCACCATGGCGACCAGTGCAAAGTGGAACGGCGTGCGGGTGTTTCCACGGGCGAAATAGACAGGCTGCAACACTTTCGCCATAACAAATGCAGGCAGGCCCAAGCCATAGACCGCCGTGACCAGCGCCGTGCGGGCGGTGTCATCGGCGGTAAACGCACCGCGTTGAAACAGCACCTCGACCAGCGGGCCGGGGATGACGATCAGCGCGACCGAGGCGGGGATGGTCAGCGACAGTGACAGCTCTCCGGCGCGACTGAGTGCTTCGCGGGATCCATCCGTGTCACCGGCGCGCAGACGGCGTGACAGGTCTGGCAACAGCACGATACCGATGGCAATACCCACCACGCCCAGCGGCAGTTGATACAGGCGATCAGCGTAATACAGCCAGGCGAACGCGCCTTCGAAAAAGCTGGCGACCTGACGGCCCACCAACAGGTTCACCTGCGTGACACCGCCCGCCAGCGCGGCGGGGGCGGCGATGATGGCAAGCCGCTTCAATTCAGGGGTCATGCGCGGGCGGCGGGGGATCAGCCGATAGCCTGCACGCGACGCCGCGATCCAGACCAGCACGACCTGCGCGATGCCCGCCACAGGCACGGTCCAGGCCAGTGTGTATCCCATGTCCCAGCCCGACAGGGACGCCGTGACCATGGCCGAAACGAAGATCACGTTCAACAGAACCGGCGCGGCGGCGGCGGCGGCGAATTTGTGCAAAGCATTCAAAACGCCGGACAAAAGCGCGGCGATGGATATGAAAAGGATGTAAGGAAACGCAATGCGCCCAAAGATCACCGCCAGATCGAACCGCGCGTCATCGGCAAAGCCTGACGCCATGGCATAGACCAGCCAGGGCATGAACACCTGACCCAGAATAGTGAACAGCAACAGCACGAACAGCAGCCCGGACATGGCGTCCTGGGCGAATTCATGCGGGCCTTCGCCGCCCTCAAGTTTTTTGGCGAACATCGGCACGAAGGCGACGTTCAGCGCGCCTTCGGCAAAGAAGCGGCGAAACATGTTGGGCAGGGAAAAAGCGGCCAGAAAGGCCTCGGCCACGACCGATGATCCCAGGAAGGCGCCGATCATGATGTCGCGTGCAAAGCCCAGGATGCGGCTGGCCATGGTCCAACCGCCGACGGTCAGAAACGGGCGCAGAAGGCGGGGCGTGTCCATCAGGACGTGGCCCGTTCAACGCCGCTGGTGATTGCCTCGCGCAGCCGGTTCTCCAGCGTCCTCTGCTTGCCTTCGGCGTAGAATTTCAAACCGAACATATCCTTTACATAGAAGGTGTCGACCACCTGTTCGCCATAGGTCGCAATCATCGCGCTGGCGATATAGACGTTGGAATTGGCCAGCGTCCGGGTCAGGTCGTACAACAGGCCGGGGCGGTCGCGGGTGTCGACCTCGATGATCGTGTAAATCTCGGAGCCATCGTTATCAAAGGTGATATGCGTCGCCACCTTGAAGGCCCGTTCGCGTTTCTTGATGACATCACGCGACTTCATGGCGTCGCGCGCGATGACTTCACCGGCCAGGGTCTTTTGGATCATCTGGGTCAGGCGTTTCAGTTTGCGGGTGTCATAGGGCGTGCCCTCGCCGTCCTGAATCCAAAAGGCAGCGGTGGCATAGCCGTCTTTGGAGGTATAGGTGCGCGCGTCCACGATATTTGCGCCAACCAGCGCCAGGGCACCCGCGAGGCGCGAGAAAATGCCCGGGTGGTCGGCCATGACGAAACAGGCACGGGTCGCGTCGCGGTCTTCGTCCGGGTGCAGGTCGATGCGGATTTCTTCGTCCGACAGGCCGCGCAAAAGCTTGGCAAATACTTTGTGCGCGGTGATGTGCAGCCCTTGCCAATAGGCATCGTAATGGCGCCCGGTTTCGCGTTTCAGATCCTTCGCTGGCCAATCCGACAGCTCGCTGCGCAGCAGTTTCTTGGCCTCGGCGCCGCGATTTTCGCGGTTCAGCGCCTCCATGCCGTTTTCCAACGCATTGCGGGTCTGGCGATAGAGGGCGCGGATCAGGCTGGCCTTCCAGTTGTTCCACACATTCGGGCCGACGCCGCGAATGTCACAGACCGTCAGCACGGTCAGCAGGTCCAGCCGCCGCACGCTTTTCACGGCCTTGGCGAAATCACGTACGGTACGTGGGTCGGCAATGTCGCGTTTCTGCGCCATGTCAGACATCAAAAGGTGATGGCGGACCAGCCATTCCACCGTCTCGCATTCCTTGGGCGACAGGCCCAGGCGCCGGGTGATCGGGCGTGACATCTTGGCCCCCAGGATCGAATGGTCCTGCGGGCGGCCCTTGCCGATATCGTGGCACAGCATGGCGACCATCAAGGTCTTGCGCGACAGGCCGCGTTCCAGGATTTCGTTCGAGACAGGCAGCTCTTCGTCCAGCTCATGGCGTTCGATCTGTGCGAAATTTGAGATCACCTGGATCGTGTGTTCGTCGACCGTATAGGAATGATACATGTTGAACTGCATCATCGCGACGATGGGTTCAAATTCCGGGATAAAGGCGGACAAGACGCCCAATTCGTTCATCCGCCGCAACGCGCGTTCGGGGTTGCCATGTTTCAACAGCAGGTCCAGGAAAATGCGCGTGGCTTCCTTGCCCGACCGCATGTCATCGTCGATCAGCTCCAGGTTCGCCGACACAAGCCGCATGGCATCCGGGTGGATTAACATGCCGGTGCGCAGGCCTTCTTCGAACAGGCGCAGGATGTTCAGCTTGTCGTCGTAAAAGACGCTTTCGTCATCGACGGTCAGCCGGCCCTGCTGCACCTTGAACGGCGCTTTCACCCGCTTGCGGCGGCGAAACAGCCCGACCAACAGCGGTTCTTTCTTCACATGGGCCTGCTCCAGCCCGGTCAGAAAGATGCGAGTGACTTCGCCCACCTGGGTGGCGTGGCGGAAATAGTCCTGCATGAAATGTTCAACCGCGCGCCGACCGCCGTGGTCGGTATACCCCATGCGCTTGGCGACCTCGACCTGAAGGTCGAAGGTCAGCTGATCCATCGCCCGATTGGTCACCAGATGCAGATGGCAGCGCACGGCCCAAAGGAATTCGTCGGCGTCCTGGAAGGCCTTGAACTCGTCCTCGGTGAACAGTTTATGGTCCAGCAGGTCGCGTTTATGTTCAACGCGGTGCATGTATTTCGCAACCCAGAACAAGGTCTGCAAATCGCGCAATCCGCCTTTGCCTTCCTTCACGTTGGGTTCGACCATATACCGCTGTCCGCCCTGTTTCTTGTGGCGCTCAGAGCGTTCGGCCAGCTTTGCCTCGATGAACTCGGCGGCGGTGCCTTTGAACAGGTTGGACCACAGGGCTTCGGTCAG
>DFBF01000198.1:7083-16345 GCA_002367285.1 Rhodobacteraceae bacterium UBA3087
GGGGTGATCTTATAGGGCGTCAGGAACAGCAGATCGACATCGCTGTGCGGTGCCATTTCATACCGGCCATAGCCGCCGACAGCCAACAAAGACAGGCGTTCGCTTGCGGTGGGGCTGTTCAGCGGATGCAGGATTTCGGTGGCCACCAGATGCGCGGCACAGACCACGCAATCGGTCAGCCAGGCATAGGCGCGGGTTGTCGCATGGGCGCTGAAGGGCGCGTCGGCCAGAGCCTGAGCAATGACCGCGCGGCCTGCATCCATGGCGTCACGCAGGGTGGTAACCGTGTGGGCCCGGATCGCGGCCGCATCCTTTGCCGCGGCCGCCCCCGTACGCAGGGCCGCAAGCACGGCCGTGCGATCAAAGATCGTCGCGGCCGGGCAAATCAGATTTTCAGGAAGGTCATGTGTCAGAGGGTCAGGAACCGGCACCAGCAAAACTTCTCGGGGCGGGGTCGATAATCACGACCTGGTTGTCTTGGATCTGCGCAACAGCCAGGGCACGTTGGTTCGTGCCGTCGCCACGCAGGCGGAAAATGCCGTTCACGCCGACAAAGCCTTGTGCCTGGGTCAGGGCCGCGCCAGTCAGCGCATTGGCCTGACCCGCTTTGACCAGCGCCCCGATGGCGGCAATGCCATCATAGGCCAGCCCGGCAATCGGGTGCGGGGCCGCGCCATAACGGGTGGTATAGCGCGCGTTGAACTGCGACGACAGCAACGGGTCGGGCAGGGCGAACCAGCCGTTTTGCAGCGCACTGTTCTGCGGTGCCTCGGGCGGCAGATCCCAGCGTTGCAGGCCTACATATTGCGCCACTTCGGGGGGCACGCTGTTTTCACGCAGCAGCTGGGTTAGAACCGGCAAGGCGCCTGTGGTGCCCGAGGTCATGAACACCGACTGCGCGCCCGTGCTGCGCACCTGGCGCGAGATCTCCGGCACCGCGTTGACGACTCCGTTTACCGACAGCTCGAACCCGACCGTGCCCGCCAGCGTCGCGCTGGAGTTGGCAATGGCGCGGTGCAGCGCGTCACGTCCGGCAGTTTCCGACGTGTCGGTGCCATGCACGACCATGATCTTGCCCTTGCCCTGCTGGGCGGCATAGCGCACCAGGCGGTTGGCGGTGTTCTGGAACGTCGGCCCCAGGATGAAAACATTGCCCCCGGCAATCGACGGATTGTTTGAGAACGCCAACACATTCACGTTGCGACCCGCCACGGCAACGCCTGCGGCATTGGCATTGGCGGCATAAACCGGCCCCAGAATGATCTTGGCCCCATCGGCAACGGCCTGGGTCGCCATGGCACCCGCCTGGTCGGCATTCGCGCCGGTGTTATAAACTCGCAGGTCGATCTGCACGCCGTCCAGTTCGGACATCGCCAGCCGGGCGGCGTTTTCCAAAGCCCCTGCCAGCGACGCATCGGTGGCCTGGCCGGATCCGCCGGGCACCAACAGGGCCACAGGAACCGGGCGGCTTGTGTCAATCGACGGGCCGCCTCCGGAGGGCAAGGTCACCTGACAGGCGGACAGCCAAGCCAGCGACAGAAGCGCAAAGAAAACACCCGACGCCTTGCGGGCGACACGTAAAACAGCAAACATGATACAGATCCTCGTTCCCGGCCGAACTTGTGGGGCGTGTGACTCGCCCCGGCAGCAGTCCGGCCTATCATAAACGCCCAACCACACAGGTCCACCCTTGAAACCCGAAATCAAACCGCTTGACGCAGGGCTTTACCTGGTCGCCACCCCGATCGGCAATGCTCGTGATATCACCCTGAGGGCGCTGGACATTCTGGCGTCCTGCGATGTGATCGCTGCCGAAGACACCCGAACGGCCCGCAAGCTGATGAAGATCCATGGCGTGGCGCTGGGCGGGCGTCCGCTGATTGCCTATCACGACCATTCCGGCCCGGCGGGACGGGCGGGGATATTAAAGCTGGTTGGTGAAGGCAAATCGGTTGCCTATGTCAGCGAAGCCGGCACGCCGCTGGTCGCCGATCCCGGCTATGCGCTGGCGCGAGATATTGGCGCGGCAGGGCACCTTGTCACGGCGGCGCCCGGCGCCTCGGCGGTTCTGACCGCGCTCAGCCTGTCAGCGCTGCCCAGTGATCGGTTCCTGTTTGCCGGGTTTGCCCCCACCGCCAAAGGCGCGCGGCGTAGCTGGTTGCAGGAGCTGATCAACCTGCCCGCAACTTTGGTGATCTACGAAAGCCCCAAGCGTATTCACGCTTTGTTAGCTGAAATCTGCGACCTTGCCGATACCACACGCCAGGGCGCGATTGCCCGCGAACTGACCAAACGGTTCGAAGAGGTGCTGCGCGGGTCTTTGACCGATCTGCGTGACCAGATCGCGGACCGCACCCTGAAAGGGGAAATCGTGCTGGTGTTGGATCGCGGCGAAGCGGCGGTCACGGACGAAACGATGGAGGATGCTTTGCGCAAAGCCATGGCAACCATGACCCTGAAAGACGCCGCCACCGTTGTCGCGGCAGCCCATGGTCTGCCCAAACGCAAAGTGTACCAAGCAGCGCTGGAGCTGGACACATGAATGGCATGCTGAATTATCTGGCGGGGCAATCCGCCGAGGGATCGGTTGAAGCGGACTATGCGCGTCGGGGTCATCGCGTCGCCGCACGCCGTTGGCGTGGCACACGCGGGGAAATCGACCTTGTGGTGCGCGATGGCGATGGATTCGTTTTTATCGAAGTGAAAAAATCCCGCGATTTTGCACGCGCTGCCGAGCGTCTGACCCGGGCGCAGGTGCGCCGGATCTATGGTGCTGCCGAAGAGTTTGTTGCTGATAAACCCAAGGGCCAACTGACTGACATGCGGTTTGACGTGGCGCTTGTGGACAGTCACGGCCAGATGCAGATCATCGAAAACGCCTACGCTTTCTGACTTGCGGCCATTGCACCCGGTCCTCCCCTTTGCCATGTAAAGGGAACCTATTGCCGGGAGCTCGCACATGTCCTTGAAAGTCGCCATCCAGATGGACCCAATCGATGTCATCGACATCGACGCCGACAGCTCGTTTCGCATCGCCGAAGAAGCACAGGCGCGTGGTCACGAGCTGTTCTATTATACGCCTGACAAGCTGAGCTATCGCGAGGGCCGCGTCATGGCACGAGGCTGGCCGCTGACCGTGCGTCGTGAACAGGGCAACCATTTCACGCTGGGCGACGAACAGGACATTGATCTGGCCGACTGGGACGTGGTCTGGCTGCGTCAGGATCCGCCTTTTGACATGGGTTACATCACCACGACGCATATTCTGGACATGGTCCACCCGGACACATTGGTGGTAAATGATCCCTTCTGGGTGCGTAACTATCCGGAAAAGCTGTTGGTTTTGCAGTTCCCGCACCTGACCCCCCCGACCATGATCGCCCGCGACCTGGAGACGCTGAAAAGCTTCAAACACGAGCACGGCGATATCATTCTCAAACCGCTTTATGGCAACGGCGGGGCCGGTGTGTTCCGGTTGGATCCGAATGACCGCAATCTGGCCTCGTTGCACGAACTGTTTGCGGGCATCAATCGCGAACCGCTGATTGCGCAGAAGTTCCTGTCCGCCGTCAGCGCCGGCGACAAACGCGTGATCCTGGTCGACGGCGAACCCGTCGGTGCAATCAATCGTGTCCCCGCCGCCGGTGAAACCCGGTCGAATATGCATGTCGGCGGACGCCCCGAAAAGGTCGGCCTGACCGACCGCGACATTGAAATCTGCGCCGCCATCGGTCCGCTTCTGCGCGAAAAAGGGCAGATTTTTGTCGGCATTGATGTGATCGGCGACTGGCTGACCGAAATCAACGTGACCTCGCCCACCGGCATTCAGGAACTGGAACGGTTTGACGGCACCAACATTGCCGAAAAGATCTGGCAGGCGATCGAGGCACGCCGGGCGTGAGCCTGCGGCTGCGCCTTCTGAACAAGGCCCTGCGATGGGGGATCAAGACGCGGCTTGCAAAACTGACTGACCCCACCGTCGCGCGGGCTGAACTGGCGTTTCTGGCCCCACGTACCCTGCCGATGCCGCCCCTCAGCCTAGTGCGCAAGGTCGCGCTGACCCCCGGTCGCGACGCTCTGTGGATCAGCAATCGCCCCGGCTCGCACCCGCCCGCCCCAGGCAAGGTCATCCTGTATCTGCACGGCGGTGGTTTCATCGCGGGCAGCCCGCGCACCCACACGGCAATGTTGGCCCGCCTGTCGCGTCTGGCCCGGGTCGAGGTCTGTGCGCCTTGGTGGCGCCTGGCCCCCGAACATCCGTTCCCGGCTGGTTTGGACGACGCAACATCGGCCTTCCACGCCTTGATGGATCGCGGATACGCCGCCAAAGATATCATTCTGGGCGGTGACAGCGCGGGGGGCAATCTGGTCCTGTCGCTGTTGGCCAGCCTGACACAACAGGGGCATACGCCTTGCGCCACATTTGCCCTGTCGCCCTTCACGGATTTCCGGTTCTCCGGCGCGTCGTTTCAGGAAAACGCAAAATCGGATGTGCTGTTGCCCGCCGCGCGGGCCGCAGAGATCGCCGACTGGTATCTGGCGGGGCATGACCCTGACGACCCAAGGGCGGCGCCATTGAACGCTCGTTATGATGCTCCGCCCCCGGTGTATTTACAGTATTCCGACAGCGAAATCCTGCGCGATGACAGCCGTCGGATGGCCGCGCATCTGCGGGCCGCCGGGGGCACGGTGCACGAGGATGAATGGCATGATTGCCCCCATGTCTGGGCCTTATTCGATGGCATCATCCCCGAAGCCCGCGAGGCCTTGGTCCGCGTCGCAGGCTTTGTGCGGGATCAGTTCGGGATCGACAGCGCCAAACGGTAACTTACGGCCTCGGCCAAGTGCGGTTTGCGCACGTGCTCGGCCCCGTCCAGATCGGCAATCGTGCGCGCCACGCGCAACACGCGGTGATACCCACGCGCCGACAGGCCAAACCGTTCGGCAACCTTGACCAAAAATTCGCGCCCCTCGCTGTCCAGCGTCGTGATTTGTTCCAGCATGGCGCCCTCGGCGTCCGCATTTACCCGCATCGCGGGCGTGTCGGCAAAACGCGCCGCCTGTAGATCCCGCGCGGCGGTGACGCGGGCGGCCACGGTGGCCGTGCTGTCGCCGCTGTCGGGAAGATCCAGATCGGAATAGGCCACCGGAGGCACCTCGATACGCAAATCGATGCGGTCCATCAGCGGGCCTGAGATGCGCCCGATATAGTCGGCCCCACAGCCCGGCGCGCGGTTGCAGGCCCGGTTGGCGTCGGTCAGATACCCGCATTTGCAGGGGTTTGCTGCGGCCACCAACATGAACCGGCTGGGGTATTTCACATGGGCATTGGCACGCGCGACCACGACCTCTCCGGTTTCGATCGGCTGGCGCAGGGTTTCCAGCACGTTGCGGCTGAATTCGGGAAATTCGTCCAGAAACAGCACGCCATTATGCGCCAGTGAGATTTCACCGGGTTTGGCCCCGCGGCCTCCGCCGACAATGGCGGGCATGGACGCTGTGTGGTGCGGTTCGCGAAACGGGCGCGTGCGTGAAATGCCGCCTTCGTTCAGCAAGCCGGACAGGGAATGGATCATCGAGGTTTCCAGCGCCTCAAGCGGCGACAGAGGTGGCAGGATGCCGGGCAGGCGGGCGGCCAGCATGGATTTGCCCGCGCCGGGGCTGCCGATCATCATCATGTGATGGCGCCCGGCGGCGGCGATTTCCAACGCACGTTTGGCGCGTTCCTGGCCTTTCACGTCGCGCAGATCACGCCCGGTCGGGTCTGTGGTGACCTCGCCGGGAATGGCCGGAGGCAGGGGGCTTTGGCCGGTGAAATGCTGTATCACGGCGGCCAGGCTGCGTGCGGCAATCACATGGGCGGCGGTGACCCAGGCAGCTTCGGCGCCGCACGCGCTGGGGCAGACCAGTATTCGGTCATCATCGGCGGCGGCCATCGCGGCGGGCAGGGCACCGATCACCGGCACCAATGATCCGTCCAGCGAGAGTTCGCCCAAGGCTACGGTGCCTTCGACCTCTTCCGCCGGGATGATGTCCAGCGCCGCCAGCAGCGCCAGTGCGATGGGCAGGTCGAAATGCGAGCCCTCTTTTGGCAGGTCGGCGGGCGACAGGTTGATGGTGATTTTCTTTGACGGCAGCGCAATGGACATGGCAGCCAGCGCGGCGCGCACCCGTTCGCGGGCCTCAGACACGGCCTTGTCCGGCAGGCCGACGATGGCAAAGGACGGCATGCCGGGGGACAACGCGCATTGCACTTCGACGGGGCGGGCGTCTACCCCTTCGAAGGCGACCGTATAGGCGCGGGTGACCATGCTGTGCTCCGTTAACCAATCTATTGCATATGGTTAACGTGCCAGAGGTTTAAGAAAGGTTAACGCGGCCCCGTTCAATCCAGCCCCGATCAATCTGGGCCGGGCCAAGCACCCTGCTCCAGATGCATGGCATAGGGCATCGGATCATAGTTGACGGTCAAACCCTGTGCGCGCCAGGCACGAAACGCCGGATCGGACAAATGATGCGCGACATAGGTCTGCGCGGCGTCCGAAACGGGCAGGTCATAACCCGCGATCCGCGCGGCAATGGGCGCATAGAACACGTCGGCCAGCGAATAAGCGCCGAACAGCCAGGGGCCTGCGTCGCCAAATTGGCTGCGGGCCAGCGACCACAGATCTTCGAGGCGGGCCAGATCGGTGCGCACGGCGTCCGAGGGGGCGAACCCCTGCCATTGGCCATGCAACTGCATCGGACAGTCAGTGCGCAGCGCGCCAAAACCGGAATGCATTTCGGCAACCAGCCACCGCGCCATGGCGCGTGCGGCGGGGTCTGCGGGCCACAGACCAGCATCGGGGTGGCGTTCGGCCAGGGTTTCGGCCATGGCCAGCGTGTCGCCGACAACGGTGCCGTCGGGAATGCGCATCACGGGCACCAGGCGGGCCGGGGCCAACGGGGCCAAATCCTGTTGCATCGTGCCGGTATACAGGCCGACCATGTGTGTGCGATGGGGGATGTCGAAGCATTCAAACATCAGCCAACCGCGCAGGGACCAGGACGAAAACGTGCGGTCCCCAATATAAAGATCATAAGTCATAGGCACAGGTTAGCTGAGGCTGCACATCACCAAAAGTCGTGATTTATGCGCTGATCCATCACGGAAGGTGATTGATCAGCGGTGCCGATGGGCCAGCCGGGCCGTTGTCGATCCGGGTGACGGACAGGTTGTCGATCTTTTGTGCCAGAATGCTGTGCGGATCGCGGCCCAGGGCCAGGGCCAGCTGGGTCAGGATCACACCGAAATGCGCGACGATGATGATGTCTTGATGTTGTGGCAGGCGGGCGACGGCGGCGCAGACGCGGGCCTCGGTCTGGAACCAGCTTTCGCCACCCGGTGCCTGAATGTCGCCCGGTGTTTCCCAGTATTGGCGCGACAGCCGGGGATGGCTTTGTTCGATTTCGGGAAAGCTTTTCAGCTCCCACTCGCCGAAATGCATCTCGCGCAGGTCGGCATCATCGGCCAGACGCGGGCGCGTGCCCTGTATCGCATCCGCCGTGGCCTGCGCCCGGCTGAGGGTCGAGGAAATCACCGGTGCATGCGGCAAATGGGCAGACAGCCGTGCGATTTGGGCAGTGTCGGACAGATCAGCGGGCAGATCGGACCAGCCGACCATGGTTTTCGCGTGGGTCGGACCATGGCGCACCCACCAAAGGCGCTGGGCGGCGGCGGTCATTTCAACACCAGCGGCAGGCCGGCCATGACGGCAATCACGCTGTTGGCCTGGGCGGCAAGCCGTTGGTTCAAGGCACCTTGGGCAGTGCGAAACCGCCGGGCCAGCGCGTTTTCCGGCACGATCCCTGCGCCAACCTCGTTTGTGACCACAACCACGGGGGCGGGGCAGGCGACCAGCGCGGCCAACAGGGCGTCTTCTTCGGCGCTCAGGTCATTGTCTGAAAACAGCTGATTGGTCAGCCACAGCGTTGCGCAGTCCAGCAAAACGGCCTCGCCCGGTTTGGCTTGGGACAGGGCGGCGGGCAGGTCCAGCGGGGCCTCGATCGTGCGCCATTGCGCACCGCGCCGATCGCGATGGCTGGCAATTTTCGCCGCCATTTCGGCGTCATAGGCCTGACCGGTCGCG
Organism: Rhodobacteraceae bacterium UBA3087; assembly: GCA_002367285.1. GTDB lineage: Bacteria > Pseudomonadota > Alphaproteobacteria > Rhodobacterales > Rhodobacteraceae > Aliiroseovarius_A. The sequence goes on from DFBF01000198.1 coordinate 15,213, forward strand.
ATATACAGCAACGGGCGGGCGGTGTCGGTCAAAAGGCGCTCGGCATAGGTGGATTTGCCTGATCCGGCGCCGCCGATCACAAGGGTGAACTGGGGCAAAGTCATGCGCCTTTGCTAGCGGTTGCGACGCATTGGTGCAATCGGGTTGCGGGGGGGTGGGGGCGGTGGCAGGGTGTGGCCATGAAACACGTACTGATCTGGGCCCTGATGACGGGCGCGATGGCGGAACCGGCGATGGCCGGGCCGGTCGAAGATGTGGTTGCGGGCGCCGATGTGGTGATCGTTGGCGAAGTGCATGACAACCCGGCGCACCATGTGGTGCAGACCGAAGTGGTCGCGCATGTGCAGCCTGCGGCGCTGGTGTTTGAAATGCTGACCCGCGATCAGGCGGGCCGTGTGGCGGGTGTCATGGCGGGCGACCCGGCGGAGGCGGCAAACGCGCTGGGCTGGGCCGACAGCGGCTGGCCGGATTTCGACATGTACCGCCCGATCTTTGAGGCCTCAGATGCGCGGGTCTACGGCGCGGCGGTGTCGCGTGACGTGGCGCGGAGGGTGTTCGCAGACGGGGTCGTGGCGCATTTTGACGGCGACGCGGCGGCCTTTGCTTTGACCGACCCGCTGGAGGCAACGCAACAGGCCGCCCGGCTGGATTTGCAGTTTGATGCCCATTGCGAGGCGATGCCGCGTGAGGCCCTGGGGGGCATGGTCGAGGTCCAGCGCTTGCGCGATGCAACCCTGGCGCAGGCCGTGGCGCAGGCGATGCAGGACACGGGCGGGCCGGTGGTGGTGATCACCGGCAATGGCCACGCGCGACGCGACTGGGGCGTGCCATTCTATGTGGCGCGCGTGGTGCCGGACGCCACTGTGATCAGCATCGGGCAGGGCGAAGAGGGCGGCACACCGGACGGCGGGTTCGACCTGGTGCTGGACGCGCCCGGTGTGGAGCGGCCCGATCCTTGCGACGCGTTTCGCTAACGGCGGAACCGCTTGAGTTTGCTGGCCGGGGTCCGTAACACTCGTATGGACTGAAACGGGGGCCAATATGCTCGCAGGAAAACGTATTCTTCTGATCATCGGCGGCGGGATCGCGGCGTTCAAATCGCTGGATTTGATCCGGCGCTTGCGCGAACGTGG
>DFBF01000312.1 GCA_002367285.1 Rhodobacteraceae bacterium UBA3087
GCAGCCGTCCAGATTGTCGCGCAGACGCTCCAGACTGGCAATGCGCGCCTCAAGGTCCTTGCGAAATCCCCGCGCCAGGCGGGTCCAATCCGCGCGCGTCGGCGTGCGCCCTTCGGGCAGGCGTATCATCTGGTCGCGAATGTCGGCGATGGAAAACCCCAGCTGCTGACTGATGCGCACAAAGGACAGGCGGCGAATATCGGCGCGGCGAAACTGTCGCTGCCCCCCGGCGGTACGGATTGGGCACACCAGCCCCTCGGCCTCGTAATACCGGATCGCAGAGACGGCCAGCCCAGTGCGCGCGGCCATTTGACCAATCGAAATCATGCCTTTGTCGGCCATGTCAGAAACCTCTTGATCTAAAGTTTACTTAAATAATTATACCATGAATATCAGATGGAATCAAATCGGAGAACATGATGTCTTTTCTTGAGCACGTGAATATCACGGTCAGTAATCCACAGCGAACCGCCGCCATGTTATGTGACCTGTTTGACTGGCATGTCCGTTGGGAAGGGGCCGCCAAGAACGGCGGCACCACCCTGCATGTCGGCACGAAGGACAGCTATGTCGCAGTCTATTCGATGGGGGGCGATGTCCGGCCCACGGACACCTACGGAACCGTCGGCGGGCTGAACCATATCGGCGTTGTGGTCGATGATCTGGCCACCACCGAAGCGCGGGTGATCGCCATGGGGTTCACGCCCCACAATCACGGTGATTATGAACCCGGGCGGCGGTTCTATTTCAATGATGGCGATGGGATTGAGATCGAGGTGGTCAGTTACCCGTAATCGCCCAGGCGGCCGGGCGGGGTCTGCGCGGCCGCACGGGGGGGCCGAAACAGGGTCCAATGCGCATCAGATGATGCCGCGAAACCGATCCGGGATTTCCACCACGGGATCGCCCTTGATCATGCCGGGTTTGTTCCAGGCATACAGCGGACGGCGCCAGGTTTGCAGCTTGCGGGCGGTGGCGAAATAATCGTCGCCGGGCACCGGAGTGCTTTCGGCGATGATCTTGAACAGCGCCTCGCGCCGCTCCAGATGTCCGCCCCAGCCCGTCGCCAAACGGTCCTTGTCAGCAGTCTTGCCGGTGGATCGCGCATAGTCGACCATGCCGAAATGAAAATCGTACAGCTGGTCCGAGATGTGGAAATTCTGACCCTTGATGCGGTGAAACCCCGACCCCCAAGTGCAGGGCTTGAAGCTGATCGAGGGCTTGGTGTAGCGGCTGGACAGATGGGCGAACCGACGTTGGTCCAGCATCTTTTGCGCCGGGTCCAGTTCCGGCTCCAACCCGATGTGTTGGCCCACATCCAGCCCAAGACCAGAAATCGACCGGGTGGTGTTCTGGTTCGCCTCAAGAAAGCTTTTCAGGTCGGGAAAGGCGTTCGGGTCGGGGATGATGAATTCATCCACATCCGTGGCAATCACGCAGTCATAAAACCGGAACAAACCACGCGCGATGTCGCTGACCAAACGGGCGCGACGGCGCATGGCCGGCACGCGCTCCAACGGTTTACGCGGGATGGTCAGGGTGTTGACCTCAGGCGTGTCATCCGGCGTTGGCTGGTCCTGCCCGTCCAGGATCACATACAGGTTCTTGTGGCCGAAATTCGCGCCGTAATATTCGATCCAGCGTTGCAAAAAGAAATCGTCGTTGCGTACTGAGGTGATGACGGCCGTGTCCATCGCTTACACCCCGTGGCGTTTGAAATACGCCTCTTTCACGTCATGACGGCGTGGGTCCGGGGTGAAGGTGGGCGTATTTTTCCCTTCGAAATCATAACCGTATGCGTCAATTTCCCAGGCGGCCACCTTGGCAACAAGGTCGCGCGTCTGGTCGTCATACATGTCCTGATAAGACCGGCTGGCCTTGGGCCGCGTCACGGTTTTGGCGTTCACACCCTTCAGCGACAGGCCCGGCAGACCGATCAGGTCGCCCAGCGCATTCACGTCTTCTTCAAGACATTCATAGCGCAGGTGATGGTCAACCATCGACACGCCGTCGATCATGTAAAGGTCGCGATGCGACAGCTCGCGGTGCTTGTACCAGCCCCAGATATTGCGCTTCCAGCTGCGCGGGAAATAGGTAAAGGCGTATTTCTTGAACCTGGCGCGTTGTTCTTCGACCGGCAGCGCCTTGGCGTCATAAAACCGGCGCGTTTTCCAGAAATAATGCGACACCGCCAGGTCCCAGGGATTGCGGTCAATCGACACGATAAGGTGGTTCTGAACGTCCCGCCCGAACGCGCGATAGGCACGTGTCAGCGGGCAGTGTTCGGACAGGCGCACAGGCCGCTTGCCCCAGGCCGGTTTGCGCAAGGTCGACAGTTCCGTCACATGGCGGTCGAAATTCGTCTTGCCGGTATGTTCTTTCAGATAGGTCGAGATGTCGCCGTCTTCGAGGTGGTCGCACAGTTTCAGTTCAACCGACGTGCCGCCAACCTTGCGGGTCTTTACCAGGATATAGTTGCGGGAATTGCTGATAATCATGCGTCTGGCCCTTTGGCGTTTGCGCGGAGGTAGCGCGAACCCTGCGCGATTGCAACTCTCGCGCCTAGTCCCACCAGCGATCGACCGCCGCAATATCATCGTCGGACCAGCCGAAATGGTGGGCGAATTCATGCACCGTGACATGAGCGACCAGTTCGGCCAGAGTGACGTTTCCGCGCGCGCCCCATTCGTCCAGAATGGCGCGGCGAAACAGCCAGACCGCGTCAGGCTGCATCGGCTGATCCATGTTGGATTTTTCGGTCAGGGGAATGCCCTCGTACAGGCCGGTCAGCGCGAAAGGGTCGTCGATCTGCATCTGGTCCAGAATGGTATCGGGGGCCAGATCTTCGACCCGGATCACCACCGCGCGGGCCAGATCGCGCATTGGCTGAGGCAGGGCGTTGACCGTGGCGATGGCCAGGGCATGGATGTCATCGGCTGTGGGGGCGATCCGCGTTGGCATCACCAGCCCCCGGTGCGGATGAACACGCCCGCCAGCACAAAGGCGACCGACAACAGCGTGACCGCACGGATGTGCCAGGCCATCAGCGTCAGGGTGTCCGCCGACAGTGTCGGGATCACCCGGAACCGGGCGTTCAGGGCAAAGCCCGCCGTCACGGCCAACAGGCACAGTTTCACGCCGACCGCCGCCGTGACCGGATCTTCGAATGTCAGCCAATGGAGCGGGTCAGCCGCCCCCATGGCCAACCACAGCCCGGTCAAAACTTGGATCACAAGCGCGGGGATGCCAATGCGTTCGAACCCCTGTTCGAACCGCAGCAGAATGCCAGGGTCATGCGCCGCAAGCGCGCGGGGCAGAACCGTGGTCGCCAACACCAGGTGCCCGCCTGTCCAGACAGTGGCCCCCAGGACATGCGTGCTTAGAATCAGCCAAAACATCTGTGAAACCCCATCCGTGTTTCGCGCAATATGGACATATGCGCGCCGATGTGAAAGAGCATCCGGCCAAGGAGAACCGCCATGACAACCACCCGTTTCGCGCCCTCGCCCACCGGATATATCCATGTGGGCAACCTGCGCACCGCGCTGATGAATTACCTGATCGCCCGCAAATCCGGCGGCCAGTTCATTCTGCGTCTGGATGACACCGACCCTGAACGGTCGAAACAGGAATATGCCGATGCGATCCAGCAAGACCTGGAATGGCTGGGGCTGACCTGGGACCGGGTGGAAAAGCAGTCCGACCGGATTGGCCGCTATGAAGAGGCGGCACAACAGCTGCGTGACATGGGCCGGTTTTACGAGTGTTTCGAAACCCCGACCGAGCTGGACCTGAAGCGCAAGAAACAGCTGAACATGGGCAAACCGCCGGTTTATGATCGCGCCGCTTTGGAGCTGTCCGAAGACGAGAAGGCGGCGTTGCGCGCGGAACGGGGCAATGGCCACTGGCGCTTCAAGCTGGATCAGGAACGCATCGAATGGCGTGATGGCATTCTGGGCGATCTGTCGATTGATGCGGCGTCTGTGTCCGACCCGGTGCTGATCCGTGGCGACGGCCAGTTCCTGTATACGCTGGCCTCGGTCTGTGATGACGTTGATTTCGGCGTGACGCATGTGGTGCGCGGATCCGACCACGTGACCAATACCGCGACGCAGATCCAGATCATCAAGGCACTGGGTGGCACCGTGCCCGAATTTGCCCACCATTCGCTGTTGACCGGCCCGCAGGGCGAAGCACTGTCCAAACGCCTGGGCACGCTTGCGCTGCGCGATCTGCGCGAGGCGGGCGTGCAGCCCATGGCGCTGCTCAGCCTGATGGCGCGGCTGGGATCGAACCAGCCGGTCGAGGTGCGCAACACGCTGGACGAGATCGTCGACGGCTTTGACATTGGCACGTTCGGTTCGGCCCCGACCAAGTTTGACGAACAGGACCTGTATCCGCTGACCGCGCGCTATTTGTCGGGCCTGCCGCTGTCGGCTGTCGCGGATACGATGACCGAACTGGGCGTGCCTGCCGATCAGGCCCAGCTGTTCTGGTCCGTCGCCAAGGAAAACATCACCACGCTGAAGGATCTGGCCCCTTGGTGGGATCTGTGCGTCAACGGCGCCGACCCACTGGTCGATGACGAGGACCGCGAATTCATCGCTCAGGCCATGATGCTGCTGCCCGACGCGCCCTATACCGCCGACAGCTGGGGTCAGTGGACGTCTGTGGTGAAAGAGGCGACAGGGCGCAAAGGCAAGGGCCTGTTCATGCCGCTGCGCAAGGCGGTCACGGGGCGCGAACGCGGCCCGGACATGTCGGCATTGATGCCGCTGTTACAGGTCATTCGCGCCAAGGGGTAAGCCCCGATTTCGCGATCCCCTATGTGAGATTTTGCAAAGCCCCCGGTGCGCTGCTGCGCGAACCGGGGGCTTTTCTTTTGCACCCCCAGGACGCAGAATCGCCGGATGGCAAATGAACCCGCAGCTTTTCTTCAGGGCAACCTGATGCGTCACATCACGGTGATGGCGCTGACTGCCTCCATCGGTTTGATGGCAATCTTTGTCGTCGATCTGGTCGACATGATCTTCATCTCAATGCTGGGCAAAGAGGAACTGGCGGCGGCAGTCGGATATGCCGGTGCAATCCTGTTCTTCACGTCCTCTTTCGGCATCGGCGTGGCGATTGCGGCGGGGGCCTTGGTGGCACGGGCCCTGGGCGAAGGCGACAGTCACACCGCCAGCCGCCGGGCCGCAACATCGCTGTTTTATGGCGTCATCTTCGGGGCGATTTTCGCCGCAGCCGTGTGGTTTAATGTGCGCCCTCTGGCGATGCTGGTCGGGGCAAGCGGCGAAACGCTGGACATGGCAGTTCTGTATTTGCAGATCATCATCCCGTCCCTGCCGCTGTTGATCATCGGCATGGTCGGCGGGGCGATCCTGCGCGCCCATGGCGATGCGCGCCGTGCCATGATTGCGACCATTCTGGGTGGCGTTGTGAACGCGGTGCTGGACCCGATCCTGATCTTTGGCTTTGATCTGGACCTGGTCGGCGCGGCGATTGCCAGCGTTGCGGCGCGGGTGACCATCGGGGCGGTCGCGCTGTACCCGATCTTTCGCTGGCACGGCGGTTTGGAACGCCCGACGGCGGCAGAATTCCGCGTCGATTTCCCCGCCATCATGGCCATTGCCCTGCCCGCGATCATGACCCAGTTCGCAACCCCCATCGGTCAGGCCTATGTGACCAGATCCATGGCGCAATTCGGCGCCGAGGCGGTGGCCGGCATGGCGATCATTTCCCGCCTGGTGCCGGTATCCTTTGGCGTGATTTTCGCACTGTCGGGCGCCATCGGGCCGGTGATCGGCCAGAACTTCGGCGCAGGCCAATATGGCCGGGTGCGCAGAGCCTATGCTGACGGGTTGGTCTTCACCCTGATCGTCGTGCTGGTCGTCACCACCCTATTGTACCTGTTGCGCGCGCCCATCGCCGACCTGTTCAGCGCCACCGGCCAAACACGCGACCTGATATTCCTGTTCTGCGGGCCATTGGCCTTGGCGTGGGTCTTTAACGGCGTGTTGTTCGTGTCCAACGCAGTCTTCAACAACCTGGGTCATCCGTATTATTCGACCTGGATCAACTGGGGCCGCCACACGCTGGGCACGATCCCCTTCGTGATCCTGGGCGCGGGCTGGTATCAAGGCGCGGGCGTGTTGTTCGGCCAGGCGTTCGGCGGGCTGGTGTTTGCGGTGATCGCCGTGGTGCTGGTGCTACGCGTCATGCGATCAAAAGAGACCCCGGCAAAGGCGCCCGCCTATGCGCGCCAGACCCGTCTAATCCAGCTGTCTCACAACCGTCGCTAAACGGGACAAAGCGTCATCGACGACATCGCGGTCCTCGGCGCTCAGCAGCTGGGATCGGGGATAGATCGGGGCTGCGCGGTCATCCAGAATGGGTGCCTGCCAGCCCTCGGTCGTGTCAAAGAAATGCGCCGCGCCTTCGGGGCCGAATTCGCGTAAAAACCCCTGCACCACCGTATCGAGATAGGACAGCAGCACCGGGTTGTCCGGGCCGGGCGCGCGGTGAAACCCGTCGGGAATGGCATAGATCGCGATGTCCAACTGCCGGTCGATATCATGGGTCACATGCGGCGACGCATCGTGGCGCCCATAGGCCCGTTCGCGCGCGTCCAAAGCAGCCCAATCCGCGCCCGGCACGGCGGCGATCAGCCCGTCGATATAGTCATCCGTTGCGGGCACCACGGTCAGAAAGCTGACATCGCGCAGGGGCGTGTGCCGCCAGGCCCGCCGCCATCCCGTCACCGAGGCCGTGGTTGCCTGGGTGTAATCATGCGTACGCCGGTTCACCAGCGAACCATAGCCGAAAAAGAAAGGGTCTTTCATGGGGTTAGACATTGGCCCGGCATGCGACGGAATACAAGTGCTTGCCTTGACGTGGGGGCCACGCTACGAATGCGCCATCGCATCGGGAGAATCCGAACCCGTTCGGTGCCGAAGGAGCAACCGCCCCGGTAAACTCTCAGGCCCCAAGGACCGATGCGGTGAAGAGGACTCTGGAGAGTGGTGCGGATGCACCCGCCGAAGGGATAACGATCTCAGGCGTAAGGACAGAGGGGGCATCGCTGGGCGCAGACGCGCCTGTTCGATGCCGGGCGCATGCATTCCGGCGAGAATTTGGGAGGAATGGCATGGGTGAGCTCTATCGCACCGAGCTGTATGATTTGCACGTCGCTTTGGGCGCCAAGATGGTGCCATTCGCGGGCTATGAAATGCCCGTGCAATACCCGATGGGCGTGATGAAGGAACACCTGCATTGCCGCGAGGCGGCCGGGTTGTTTGACGTCAGCCACATGGGCCAGGTGATCCTGCGCGGGGCGGATGCGGCCGGGGCGCTGGAGCGTCTGGTGCCCGTGTCGATCAAGGCGCTGGCCGAGGGGCGGCAGCGTTACGCGCTGTTCACCAATGAAGACGGCGGCATTCTGGATGACCTGATGGTTGCCAACCGCGGCGACCACCTGTTTCTGGTGGTAAACGCCGCCTGCAAGGACGCCGACATCGCCCATATGCGCGCCAACCTGACCGATTGCGAGATCGAGGTGATCGAGGATCGCGCGCTGCTGGCGCTGCAAGGCCCGGACGCCGAAACCGCACTGGCCCGCATCGCGCCGGACGTGGCCGACATGATCTTCATGGACGTGGCCGTGGTCGCGTCAGATTTTGGCGAGCTGTGGGTGTCGCGCTCGGGCTACACCGGTGAAGATGGTTACGAGGTGTCGGTCGAGGCCGCCCAAGCCGAGGCCTTTGCCAAGGCGCTGTTGGCGATGGACGAGGTCGCCCCGATCGGCCTGGGCGCGCGCGACAGCCTGCGGCTGGAGGCCGGGTTGTGCCTGTATGGCAATGACATCGACACCAGCACCAGCCCGGTCGAGGCCGCGTTGGAATGGGCCGTGCAAAAGGTGCGCCGCACCGGGGGCGCCCGCGAGGGCGGCTTTCCGGGCGCGCGCCGTATTCTGGCCGAGTTCCGCAATGGCGCAAGCCGGCGTCGCGTCGGATTGCTGCCCGAGGGCCGTGCGCCCATGCGGGCCGGCACGATGCTGTTTGCCGGGGCTGAAGGCGGCACGCCGATTGGCGAAGTCACCTCAGGCGCGTTTGGTCCGACCATCGAAGGCCCGCTGTCGATGGGCTATGTCACGACCGCGCAGGCCACCATCGGCACAACTGTTTACGGCGAGGTGCGCGGCAAACGCCTGCCCGCCAAGGTGGCGGACATGCCGTTCCGCCCTTCGACCTATAAACGCTGATTTCCCAACAGGAGAAGAGATATGAAATATACCGAAGAACATGAATGGTTGCGCGAAGAAGGTGACGTGATGGTCGTGGGCATCACGGCGCATGCGGCCGAACAGCTGGGCGACGTGGTGTTCGTGGAGCTGCCCGAAGTGGGCGACACGATCAGCAAGGACGACGAGGTCGTGGTGATCGAAAGCGTCAAGGCGGCCAGCGATATTCTGGCCCCGCTGGACGGCGAAATCGTCGAAGTGAACAGCGCAATCGAGGACGAGCCCGGCAAGGTCAATGACGACCCCGAAGGCGAAGCCTGGTTCTTCAAGCTGAAAGTGTCCGATGCCTCGCCGCTGGACGACTATATGGACGAAGCCGCCTATAAAGCCTTCATCGGCTGAGTTTTCAGGCGGGGCGAAGCCCATCGACGAGTTTCATCAGGGGTTTGTGAGAACGCCTGGCCCGCCTTTTGCATCTGGAGTGACCCATGCCCTTCATGCCCACCGACTATCTGCCCTATGATTTCGCCAACCGTCGCCACATCGGCCCCTCGCCTGTCGAGATGGATGAGATGTACGCCGCCGTGGGCGTGGACAGTCTGGACGCTTTGATCGAACAAACCGTGCCCGAAAGCATCCGCCAGGCCGAACCACTGGACTGGGGTCGGCCCCGGTCCGAACGCGAAATGCTGCACCAGATGCGGGTGACGGCGGACAAGAACAAGGTGCTGCGGTCCTTGTTGGGTCAAGGGTATCACGGCACGGTCACGCCGCCGGTCATCCAACGCAACATCCTGGAAAATCCGGCTTGGTACACGGCCTATACGCCCTATCAGCCCGAGATTTCGCAAGGGCGACTTGAGGCCTTGTTGAACTTCCAGACCATGGTCAGCGACCTGACCGGGCTGGAGATTGCCAACGCGTCACTGTTGGACGAGGCCACCGCCTGCGCCGAAGCCATGGTCATGGGCCAGCGCGTCGCCAAGTCCAAGGCCAAGGGGTTCTTTGTCGACGAAAACTGCCACCCGCAGAACATCGCCGTGATGAAAACCCGCGCAGCCCCCTTGGGGATCGAAATCATTGTCGGATCACCCGAAGATCTGGACCCTGCCACGGTCTTTGGCGCGATCTTTCAATATCCGGGAACATACGGGTACGTACGGGATTTCACCGACCAGATCACGGCGCTGCATGACGTCAAGGCCGTGGGTATTGTTGCCGCCGATCCGCTGGCGTTGACGGTGTTGAAAGAACCGGGCGCAATGGGTGCCGATATTGCCGTGGGATCAACCCAGCGGTTCGGCGTGCCTGTGGGCTATGGCGGCCCGCACGCCGCGTATCTGGCCACGTCAGACAAACACAAACGGTCGATGCCCGGGCGCATTGTTGGGGTGTCTGTCGATGCGCGCGGCAACAAGGCCTATCGCCTGTCGCTGCAAACGCGCGAACAGCATATCCGCCGCGAAAAGGCGACCTCGAACGTCTGTACGGCGCAGGCTTTGCTGGCCGTCATGGCGTCGTTCTATGCGGTGTTTCACGGCCCCGAGGGGCTGAAGGCCATCGCCCAGCGCATTCACCGCAAGACCGTGCGTCTGGCCAAGGGGTTGGAGGCAGGCGGGTTCACTGTCGCGCCGCACCACTTCTTTGACACGATCACGGTCGAGGTCGGGCCGCTGCAAAAGACGGTGATGAAAAGCGCGGTCGAGGAAGGCATAAACCTGCGCCCGGTGGGGGACGACAAGATCGGCATCACGTTGGATGAAGCCACCCGCCCATCCACCATCGAAGGCGTCTGGCGCGCCTTTGGCATCCCGCAGAGCGATGACAATTTCACACCGGATTACCGCCTGCCCGACGGGTTGCTGCGCGAAAGCACATATCTGGAGCATCCTGTGTTTCACATGAACCGGGCGGAAACGGAAATGATGCGGTATATGCGCCGTCTTGCCGACCGTGATCTGGCGCTGGATCGCGCCATGATCCCACTGGGCAGCTGCACGATGAAGCTGAACGCGGCGGCGGAAATGATGCCTGTGTCCTGGCGTGAGTTTTCGATGATCCACCCGATGGCACCTGCGGATCAGACGCTGGGCTATCAGCACCTGATCGAGGATCTGAAACAAAAGCTGTGCCTGATCACCGGCTATGACGGCATGTCGATGCAGCCCAATTCGGGTGCGCAGGGTGAATATGCCGGGCTGCTGGCCATCGCGGCCTATCACAAGGCGCAGGGTCAGGATCGCGACATCTGCCTGATCCCGATTTCGGCGCATGGCACCAACCCCGCGTCCGCCCATATGGCCGGGATGGAGGTCGTCGTGGTGAACTCGGCCGACAATGGCGACATTGATGTGGAAGATTTCCGCGCCAAGGCGGCAGCGGCGGGCGACAAGCTGGCGGCCTGCATGATCACATACCCGTCGACCCACGGGGTGTTTGAGGAAACCGTGCGCGAGGTCTGCCAGATCACCCATGATCACGGCGGCCAGGTCTATATCGACGGCGCAAACCTGAACGCCATGGTCGGCTTGTCCAAGCTGGGTGAAATCGGCGGTGATGTCAGCCACCTGAACCTGCACAAGACCTTTGCCATTCCCCATGGCGGCGGCGGCCCCGGCATGGGTCCGATTGGCGTCAAGGCGCATCTGGAACCGCACCTGCCCGGCAACGGGTTGGTGGGTGACGCGGGCGCGGTGTCTGCGGCACCGTTCGGGTCGGCCAGTGTTCTGCCGATTTCATGGGCCTATGTGCTGATGATGGGTGGCTCGGGCCTGACGCAGGCGACGAAAGTGGCGATCCTGAACGCGAACTATATCGCGGCGCGGCTGAAAGGCGCGTTCGAGGTGTTGTTCACCGGTCCCGGCGGGCGTGTTGCGCATGAATGCATCATCGACACGCGGCCCTATGAGGAAAGCGCAGGCGTAACCGTGGAAGACATCGCCAAGCGGCTGATGGACAGCGGGTTCCACGCGCCAACGATGAGCTGGCCGGTGGCGGGCACGTTGATGATCGAACCGACAGAAAGCGAAACCAAGGCCGAGCTGGACCGATTCTGCGACGCCATGCTGTCGATCCGCGAAGAAATTCGCGACATCGAAGAGGGCAAGATCGACGCGCAGAACAACCCGCTGAAACACGCGCCCCACACGGTCGAGGATCTGGTGGGCGACTGGGACCGGCCATACACGCGCGAACAGGGCTGTTTCCCGGCTGGATCGTTCCGGGTCGACAAATACTGGGCGCCTGTGAACCGGGTCGACAATGTCTATGGCGACCGGCATCTGGTCTGCACTTGCCCGCCGTTGTCGGACTATCTGGACGCTGCGGAATAACAAACGGGGGGCTCCCGCCCCGCATTGACCCTGACGGGTCGCTTTGGGTTGGGCGTGGCACCGCAAATGCGGTGCCACGTTGCGTTTACCGCCCCCTTGCGGTTCCTCTGCGCAAGACACATATATGCGCAAACGCGAATATCAGGAGTTCCGCCATGGCCAATGCCTCGAAAATGACCTGTCTGGAGTGTGGGGCGGTGAACCGTGTGCCCAATGACAAGCTGGGGGCCGGGCCAAAATGTGGCACCTGTGGCAGCAAGCTGAACAGTGGCAAGGTCTATGAGCTGGATCCGGCAACGCTGGCCAAGGCGATGAAGAACGACCAAGTGCCGTTGCTGGTNNCCCTGGTGTGGCCCCTGCCGCATGATGGCCCCGGCTTTCGCCCAGGCTGCTGGTGCCATGGCGCCGCACGCCCGGTTTGCAAAAATCAACACCGAAGACCACCCGAAGGTCAGCCAGAACAACAATATCCGCGGCATTCCGGCGTTGATCCTGTACCAGAACGGCACGGAAATCGCCCGCCACGCTGGTGCCATTCCGGCCAATGCCATCGAGAGCTTTGTACGGACGAACGCCGCGCTGCTTGGCTGAAACCTTGACTTAGCCAGACGCAAAGCCAGATAATCCCATGATGGGGCCGTAGCTCAGTTGGGAGAGCGCGTCGTTCGCAACGACGAGGTCGTCGGTTCGATCCCGATCGGCTCCACCATCCCTCCAAATGCGGAGATATTCCAATAACTTACTGGAAAATAACGGTGAATTTCTTCGGGTGTTACGCTGAGGTGTTACAGTGAGCACGCTAGATACCATGCCTGGACACACCCGATTGTATCGCCGTGGCGCAACCTATTACCACCGCGCAGCGATCCCCGCCGACATCGCAGAAACCTAGAACCAGCCCCAGCCCAATACTTTGATGTAAGTGAAGTCCGTTTGCCAAAGCTGGTTGATCCCAGTTGTCTTGTCTTTGAACTCATTCATTGCCCGGCAGGCGATTGCAAAGCAATCTGCCGAGAGGGGGCAGCCTTGATGACGATGAACGCAGGGCTGGTGATCAGATCATGGGCCTTCAGCACGCGATACACTGTAGATTCTGAGACAAAGTAGCGTTCCTGATCCGTGAACGTCACTGCCAGTTCGCGCGGTGACAATTCCGTCTCCTGCAAGGCGAAGTCGACAACCTTGCGTTTCACCTCGTCAGGCACGCGGTTCCAAACGTGCTTTGGCCTCGGTGATTGATCCTGCAACCCAGCCTCACCGCGTTGCAGATACCGATCATACCAGCGGTAGAACGTTGTGCGAGGGATACCCAGCTTGGCCAATGTCAGACGCGCTGAAAGATGGCTTTCTTCGACCAGCCGGATGACCTCCAACTTCTCAGATGCAGCCCTCTCAGCGATGTAAACATCGCCTGCCGGGTAACAGAAATCTCATTCGTGGTCGCCCCCATCCATTGCCTGGCAGGCGATTGCA
>DFBF01000322.1 GCA_002367285.1 Rhodobacteraceae bacterium UBA3087
CCTTGCGACGACCAGACAGCCACATGTGGAACCACGTCATGGCCAGAACGGACGCGCCCTTGGTCCAGGGCCAGATCATGCTCCAGGCGACGATACCAGGCGTCAGAACAAGGCACAGACCAAAGATCCAGGTCGATATCATAGCCGGGTTCATGATCGCCTTTAGCAGGCGTTTTTCCATGGTCTGAAACAGCTGGTCGGTGTCGCTGCCTGATCCGACTTCTTCGACATGATAGACAAACAGACGGGGAAGGTAGAACAGCCCAGCCATCCAGGCAATCACCGACACGATGTGCAGCGCCTTGGCCCAGGGGTAAAACCCGATAAGAAGATCTTGCATTTTCTAAGCCTTTCTTTGGACCGGTCTTGGCGTGAACCCCTCGGGCTTACTAATAATAATATAAAGAAGATAGAAGAGATGATGATGATTTAGGTCCTGTGGATAATGGGGATTAAATATCTATCCCCAGTTTTATCCCGCCGGAACATCTTGTGGGGAGAACTCTGTGTAAAGCCGGATTTTCTTCTGTTTTCAAATGATTAATAACCTTAAACTTTGTGGATAACTGGGTTTAAAAACCTTAAACTCTGCGGTTTTCCGCCATGCAAAACTTTAAACCCTCCACGGTGGATTGAACTGTGAAACTGCGTTAGTGAAATCGATGAAATTGGGGGTAACTTGGAAAGACGTGAATTCCAGGGAAACCGACCCCCGGAACAAACCGAAAATATCCACAGGGTTGTGAACATGGGGCGCAAGATCACATTGGCATCAGGGTCCGAAATTCGGGCCCAATTGTTGCAAAACGCCGGGGTTGAATTCGATGTCATCCCAGCGCGGATTGACGAAGATATGATCCGTCAGAGCCTTGAAGCCGAAGGGGCCAGCCCCCGTGATGTGGCCGATGCCCTGGCGGAATTCAAGGCACGTAAGGTTAGCGACCGCGCCCCAGGCGCTTTGGTTCTGGGATGTGATCAGGTTGCCGAGGTCGGCGGTGAAATCCTGTCAAAACCCGACAGCCCACAAGAGGCGATTGCACAGCTAACCCACCTGTCCGGCCAGACGCATCGCCTGCTGTCCGCTGCGGTCTTGTGTGAAGATGGCAAACCGATCTGGCGTCATGTTGGCACGGTACGCCTGAAAATGCGTGATTTATCAAACGATTACATAGATGACTATGTTGCACGTAACTGGGACAGTATCCGCTGGTCTGTTGGGGCCTATAAGCTGGAAGAAGAAGGCGTGCGCCTGTTTTCGCGCATCGAAGGCGACTATTTCAATGTTCTGGGTTTGCCTCTGACCGAGCTGTTATCGTATCTCATAACCCGCAAGGAGCTGGACATTTGAGCGAGCGTAAAATCCCCCTGGCCGGTGTGATCGGCAATCCCGTGGCGCATTCGCTGTCGCCGCGTCTGCATGGTCATTGGCTGAAAACCATGGGTCTGCCGGGGCACTATATTCCGATGCGGGTCGAACGCGACAACCTTGCGGATGTCATCCGCGCCTTGCCCAAAGCGGGGTTTGTTGGCTGCAATGTGACCATTCCACACAAAGAGGCCGTGCTGGAGATCGCCGATCTGGTCACGGATCGCGCCGCGTTGATCGGGGCGGCCAATACGCTGATCTTTCGCAAGGATGGCAAGATTCATGCCGATAATACAGATGGTTACGGCTTTGTGGAAAACCTGCGACAGGGTGCGCCGGGGTGGAACCCACGGGCCGGCCATGCTGCCGTGTTCGGGGCTGGTGGGGCAGCTCGCGCCATTCTGGCGTCCTTGATTGAGGTCGGCGTGACTGATATTCGCCTGGCCAACCGCACCCGTGCACGTGCCGATGCGTTGCGCAATGAATTTGGCTCAAAGATCACGGTCGTCGACTGGGTACAGGCGGGCAATATGCTGGATGGCGCGGGCACGGTGGTGAACACCTCGTCTTTGGGCATGGTCGGCAATCCGGAACTGCGTGTGCCGCTGGACGGGCTCATGCCTGGCGCGGTTGTGACAGACATCGTTTACACGCCGCTGGTCACGCCCCTGCTGGAAACTGCCGCGCAAATGGGCTGTATCACGGTGGATGGCTTAGGCATGTTGTTGCATCAAGCCGTGCCGGGGTTCGAACGCTGGTTCGGGGAACGCCCTGTGGTCGATGACGCCCTGCGCAAGGCGGTGCTGGGATGAGCGGCGCGTTCTTGATCGGCCTGACTGGATCCATCGGCATGGGCAAAAGCACCACGGCGAAAATGTTCGCTGACGCAGGTATTCCGACCTGGGATGCAGACGCTGCCGTGCATCGCATCTATGCCCCCGGCGGCCCGGCGGTTGAATCCATCCGGGCGGTCTGTCCCAACGCGATCATTGATGGCGGCGTGGACCGGGACCGGCTAAAGGACTGGATGGGGCATGACGCTACGGCATTGAAACAGCTTGAAAAAATCGTGCATCCCTTGGTGGGAGAGGACCGCGCGCGGTTCATTGCGAACACGGATGCCCCGATTGTTCTGCTCGACATGCCGCTGTTGTTTGAAATCGGTGCGCATGAACAGGTCGACCTTGTTGTCGTCGTCTCGGCCCCCGCCGATGTGCAGCACGCCCGCGTCATGGCGCGTGGCACGATGAGCGAAGACCAGTTCCAGGCCATCCTGGCCAAACAGGTGCCAGATGCCCACAAACGCGCCCGCGCGGACGTGATCATTTCGACCGAAACGATGCAGGGCGCGCGCACTGCCGTTGATGAAGTCGTGGCCCATATCAAAGGAAAGCTGTCTGATGCGTGAAATCGTGATGGATACGGAAACCACCGGGTTTGATCCGTTTTCGGGGGATCGCATCGTGGAAATCGGTGGGATTGAGCTGATCAATCACATGCCAACCGGGCGGACCTATCACCAGTATATCAACCCGCAACGCACCATGCCCGAAGGCGCGTTCAAGGTGCACGGCATCGGTTCCGACCTGTTAGAGCCGCCAAAACAGCCCGAACCCGGCGCGGTTCTGCTGCGCGATAAACCGTTGTTTGCTGCCGTCGGCAAGGACTTCATGGATTTCGTGGGTGACGCGAAACTGGTCATCCACAACGCGCCCTTCGACATGAAATTCCTGAACTGGGAATGGGATCGGATGGGGCTGCCGAAACTGCCGATGTCACAGGCGATTGATACGCTGGAAATGGCGCGATCCCGTTTTCCGGGTGCCCAAAACACGCTGGATGGCTTGTGCCGCCGATTTAGCATCGACAACGCTTCGCGAACCCTGCACGGCGCGTTGCTGGATTCCGAAATCCTGGCCGAAGTGTATCTGGAGCTGATCGGCGGACGTCAGCCGGGTCTGGTTCTGGGTCAATCCATCGGAGGTGGTCACGCCGAGGCGCAAGATGACTGGCGCCCACGTCCGCGCCCCGAACCCCTGCCCCCGCGTCTTACAGACGAAGAAGCCGCCGCCCATGCAACCTTTGTAGAAGGGATGGGCGACGGCGCGTTGTGGAAAAAGTTAAGCTAAGTCAGAAAGTTAGCTGACCGGCTGGCCTTCTTTTTCGGCTTCGGCACGGCGTTCGATCTCACGACGATACAGCGCCAGGAAATCCACGGTGTCCAGGTTCAGCGGCGGGAAACCACCGTCACGCGTTACGTCCGACACGATGCGACGCACGAAGGGGAACAACATGCGCGGGCATTCGATCATCAAGAACGGGTGGATCTGATCTTCGGGCACGTTTTCGATGTGGAAGATGCCGGCATATTCCAGTTCCAGCAAAAACAGCTGTTCGCCGCCGTTCTTGTTTTTGGACGACACGGTGAATTTGGTCATCACCTCGTACTGGTTATCTGTCGGGCGCTTTTTGGCGTCCAGCGCGACTTCGACGTTGATGTCGGGCTGAACTTCGCCCTGCACGCCCTTTTGCGCCAGGATGTTTTCAAACGACATGTCGCGGATGAATTGACCCAGGACTTGCATCTTGGGTTGAACGGGGGCTTGGGGCTGTTGGGCTTCGTCGGCCATATCGCAAATCTCCTGCGTGAAACTTTGGTCGGGATCGTCCTTAGCAGGTCACGGGCGGGGCCTCAACAACGTGGTCCCGGCATAGGGGGTTTTCGTTGCCTGCGTGACCGGATATGTCGCGTGCCATGAGCGAAATGATCCCCGCCTGGGTGAATGGCACCCTGAAACCCGTCGAAAAACTGGCCGCCCACCTGGACGGTTTGTGCCACAAGGCTGTGTCGGTTTTTGTTGTGCATGACGGTCAAACCCTGATCCAGCAACGCGCGGCGGGCAAATACCATACGCCGGGCCTGTGGGCGAACACCTGTTGCACCCATCCGCATTGGGACGAAGACCCACGGACTTGCGCCGTTCGGCGGCTTGAACAGGAACTTGGCCTGGTCGGCGTTGATCCGATCTGGAGGGACCGGATCGAATATCGCGCCGATGTCGGCGGTGGCATGATCGAACACGAAGTTGTTGATCTGTTTGTGGCAACGCCCGAAACGCGCCCTGCCCTGGCCCTGAACCCCGATGAGGTTCAGGCGACTCGCTGGCTGTCACTGGCCGCGCTGGAGACCGAGGTTACGGCCACGCCTGAGGATTTTACCCCTTGGCTGAAGATCTACCTGGCACAGCACAAAGGCTCAGTGTTTGGTCCAGCCTGACGGACCCTGAACGCCCGGATGCGTTGGTTTCTTGTCCGGCGTCACATCGGTGAAATCGCCGTCAATCACGTCGTCACCTTGCGGTTGGCGATAGGTCTCTTGTTCCGCCCCCATGGTAAAGCTTTGAACTTTTACCCTTGATTTCAGGTATTTGAAAACCGCAGAGCGCACTGGCGGGATCAGCAGGGCAAACCCGATGGCGTCCGTGAAAAACCCCGGTGTCAGCAGCAGGGCGCCAGAAAACAGGATCATCGCGCCATGGGCCAAAGGCTCGGTCGGATCGTTCAGCTGGCCAAAGCTGTCACGCAGTTGGGTCATCGCCAAAGCCCCCTGGGCGCGCACCAAACTGGTGCCCAGAATGGCCGTCACGACGACAACCGCCAGCGTTGGCCACAGCCCGATTGCGCCGCCAACCTGGATGAACAAAGCGATTTCAATCAGCGGAACCGCTACGAACAGTGCAAAAAGCCACATATGATCCTCATTTCTTGACTTGCGGTGTGGTGGACTTGACCCCACACCTATCCTACATATGTGCCATTAGCGCCTGTTTCAAACCGCGCCTTCAAAGAGGTAACAATGAGCTCACCCGTGATCCAGCTTCTGGTCCTTGCCGGAATTGCAATTTTCCTGATCCTGCGTCTGCGCGATGTGCTTGGCACGCGCGAGGGGTTTGAGAAACCTCAGGTCACCCAGCAACCCGAGGCCCGACAAGGCCGCGCCAATTTCGAGGTGATCGAAGGCGGGCCGGATGCAGATATCATCGACCATGTCGATGCCGACAGTGCCGCCGCAAAAGCGCTGGGCGCGATGAAGCAGGCCGATGGCAGCTTTGGCGTTGGCGACTTTCTGGGCGGCGCCCGCGGTGCCTATGAAATGATCCTGATGGGGTTTGAGGCCGGTGATCTGGCCAAGATCAAACCGTTCCTGTCCGATGACGTGTACGCAAGCTTTGCCGGCGTGGTTGAAGCCCGTGAAAAACAGGGCCTGACGATTGATGCGAATTTCGTGGGGGTCCGCGAGATGAAGCTGGTTGGCGCCGAATTTGATCCTACCAGCAAGGAAGGCGAAGTCACTGTGCGCTTTGTTGGCGAACAGACCTCGGTCGTGCGCGACAAG
>DFBF01000110.1:0-1570 GCA_002367285.1 Rhodobacteraceae bacterium UBA3087
CGCTGATGGAGTATCTGCTGATCTTGCGCTGGCTGCATGTCATCGGGGCCAGTGTCTTGCTGGGCACGGGCGCGGGGATCGCATTTTTCATGCTGGTGGCGCATCGAACGGCAAAACCGGCGCTGATCGCCCATGTGGCGGGCACGGTGGTTCTGGCTGACACGCTGTTCACCGCCACGGCCGTTATTGTTCAACCGATCACCGGCACGTTGCTGGCCTGGGGGCTGGGTTGGAGCCTGACCGAGGGGTGGATTGCCCTGTCCCTGGCCTTGTATGTGGTCACCGGCATCTTTTGGCTGCCGGTCGTCTGGATCCAGATCCGCCTGCGCGATCTGGCCCGTGAGGCCGAGGTCAATGGCACCGATCTACCGGCGGCATACCACCGGCTGTGGCGCATCTGGTTTGCCTGTGGGTTTCCGGCCTTTGCCGCCGTCATGACCATCGTCTGGCTGATGCTGGCGCGCCCGGACATCACGTTTTAGGCGGATAGAGGGCAAGATGTCGCCGCGCACAAGCCCGGTCAGGAACTGGGGCGCGGGTGGGATGCGCGACAAAGGAAACAGGGCATAGTCGCGCAAAATGGGCAAGATGCGGCTGTTGGATTGGTACTGCGGTGTAAACGCCGCACTGGTCATCTGGTACACCCAAACATGCCAGCGCCGGGCCTTGGCATAGAGCGGCAGAGCCTGATCCATCGGCGCGCACCGCAGCGCCATTGCCAGCGCCTTGGCGTCCAGCAGCGCCATATTCGCCCCCTGTTCCAACTGCGGGCTGGCGCGATGGGCAGCGTCACCGATGAAGACACTCCCGTCGCCATAAGGCCTGCGCAGCGTTCCATGGGCATAGCGCGCCATGGTCATCTGATCGGGTGCTGTGATGTCGCGCAGAAAGGGCGCGAATTCGGGCCACAGGGCTGTTGCCTGGCCCTTCCAGGCGTCAACCCTGTTCTGGACCCACCGGGAATGCGCGTCGCGTGGCATGGACCAGAACACGGCGGCCTTTTGACGGGTGTCGCCGGGCAATGTGCCGATGGGCATGACGCCGATCATGTGGCTGGCGCGACGATAGGTTTGGCGCAATTGATCGCGCGGCAGGTCGGTGTCCTCGGGCCAGTCGACACAGCCCCAGGCCGCCCCATAGGGCAGCGCGCGCTTTGATCGGCGACAAGGGAGAGCTTGCGCCGCTGGCATCCATGATCAGGTCGAACGGCCCGTCGCTGTCTCCGTTTTCAAACCGCACCACCCCGGATTGCGCCGACAGAACCCGTGCGTTTGCGATGATCAGCGCTCCGGCGGCTTGGGCGGCGGCCAGCACCGCATCAAACAGGCTGGCGCGATGGATGGACAGACCGAACGCGTGGTCCCCGCCGCGGTCATAGGACACATCCAACACCGGGCGGCCGGATTTTGCCTCGTGCCCCAACATGCGGGTGATCCGTGCCCCGGCGGCCATGGCGGCGGGGGCACCGCCGATCTCATCCAACACCTGTTGGCCGACGGGCTGGATCACCAGGCCGGATCCGACCGGGCGGGGCGTGTCGAATTGGTCAAAGACGGTGACGGAATGTGCG
>DFBF01000110.1:1634-3454 GCA_002367285.1 Rhodobacteraceae bacterium UBA3087
ATACCGGGCCAGACGACCCCAGAAGGCCTGTGATTGCAAGGGGCTAGCGCAGGTTGGGGATGCCGTTTTTTGGCGTTTCACCCATTGCCATGCGGAAACTGGCGCCAATGCGGGTGGCCAGCGCCAGCCAAGGTGTGGCGGCCTCGGGCGGCAGCTCGGCGTCCAGCACCTGGCCAAACATGGTCAGCCACGGGTCAAACAGGGCTGGCGTGATGTCCGGGCTGGTCACATGCACCCGCATCGGGTTGCCGTCATAGCCCCCTTCGCCCAGCAGCGCGTTGCGCCAGAACCGGGTGATCAACGCGATGTGATCATCCCATTCGGCGTCACTGGTGCCGATGTGGCCGTTGAACACCGGGCCCAGATCGGGATGCACGCGAATGCGGGCATAAAAGATATCCATCACACGGGCGATCTGATCGTCGGTGACGGGAAAGCGGTGCAGCTTGGTGGACATGGGCGCGTTCCTTTTGGTCTCTGAGGAAATATGTCGGAAATGCAGGTCCTGCCAAGCGGCAAAGTGACACGCTGGCGGGCTGGACGGCGCCGCGACCCCGGCCTATAAGGCGCATATGATGCATAGGGCCGCCATCATTATTCGAATTATAAGCCCGGCGCTCTGATAGCACGAGCCGCCGGGACAAGGCGTATGATGGACCGCGCCGCCCCTTCGAACATCCCAGAATTCTCCTGAAAAGGACCGGACACATGTGTGCCGACACCCCCGAATACAAAGACACGCTGAGCCTGCCTCAGACCGATTTCCCCATGCGCGCGGGCCTGCCCAAGCGGGAACCCGAATGGCTGGCCCGTTGGGAACAGATCGGCGTCTATGACCGCCTGCGCGAAAAGGCCCTCGCCCGGACGGGCGAAAATGATCACCCCCGCACGCCGTTTACGCTGCATGACGGACCGCCCTATGCCAACGGGCATCTGCACATCGGTCACGCGCTGAACAAGACGATCAAGGACATGATTGTGCGCAGCCATCAGATGATGGGGTTTGATGCGCGCTACGTGCCCGGCTGGGACTGTCACGGCCTTCCGATCGAATGGAAGATTGAAGAACAGTACCGCAAGAAGGGCAAGAACAAGGACGACGTGCCAATCGTCGATTTCCGCCAGGAATGCCGCAAGTTCGCCGAGGGCTGGGTCGACATCCAACGCGAGGAATTCAAGCGTCTGGGTGTGACAGGCAACTGGCCCGATCCGTATCTGACCATGAACTTCCACGCCGAAGCGGTCATCGCCGAGGAATTCATGAAGTTCCTGATGAACGGCACGCTGTATCAGGGGTCGAAACCCGTGATGTGGTCGCCGGTCGAAAAGACCGCGCTGGCCGAGGCCGAGATTGAATATCACGATCACAAGTCGCACACGATCTGGGTGCCGTTCAGTTTCCGACATCCGGTGGAAAATACGGAATACCCGCGGAAGATGCACGATCTCCAATTGCTGGACGCCCGCGTGGTGATCTGGACCACGACCCCCTGGACGATCCCGTCGAACAAGGCCGTCGCCTATAACCCGAAGATCGCCTATGGCCTCTATCGTGTGGATGCGACCGAGGAAGAAAGCTGGACCAAGCCTGGTGAACTTTACCTGTTCGCCGACACTCTGGCCGAGGATGCGTTGGGCAAGTCCCGCGTGACCGAGTTTACCCGCTTGCGTGATGTTGACCCGGCCGAGTTCGAAGGATTGATCTGTGATCACCCCTTCCATGAGCTAGACAATTTCTGGGGCTACGAGGTCCCGATGATCGATGGCGACCACGTCACCGACGACGCAGGCACGGGCTTTGTGCACACCGCGCCCAGCCA
>DFBF01000110.1:3524-6423 GCA_002367285.1 Rhodobacteraceae bacterium UBA3087
GCGTCCGAGTTCCTGCCTCATGTGCCGTTCTTTGCCGGGCTTGAGGTGTTTGACCGCAAGGGCAAGGAAGGCAAAGCCAACAACGCCGTGATCGCCAAGCTGGTCGAAGCAGGCAGCATCATCGCGCGGGGCCGGGTGACGCACAGCTATCCGCATTCGTGGCGCTCGAAAGCGCCGATCGTGTTCCGCAACACGCCGCAGTGGTTTGCGTCGGTGGATCGGGCCGTCGGCGACGGGCAGGACGAGATGGGCACAACCATCCGCGAACGGGCGCTGAATTCCATCGATCAATTGGTGAAATGGACGCCGCAAACTGGCCGCAACCGCCTGTATTCGATGATCGAAGCGCGTCCCGATTGGGTGCTGTCGCGTCAACGCGCCTGGGGTGTGCCGCTGACTTGTTTCACCCGCAAGGGGGCTTTGCCGACCGACGACGATTTCCTGCTGCGTGATCCGGCTGTGAACGCACGCGTATCCGAAGCGTTTAACGCCGAGGGCGCGGATTGCTGGTACATGGACGGGGCCAAGGAACGGTTCCTGGGCGATGACTACAACGCCGATGAATGGGAACAGGTCTTTGACGTGTTGGACGTGTGGTTCGATAGTGGCTCGACCCATGCTTTCGTGCTGCGTGACCGCGAAGACGGTACCGAAGACGGCATCGCCGACGTCTATATGGAAGGCACCGACCAGCACCGCGGTTGGTTCCATTCGTCGCTGTTGCAGGCCTGTGGCACCACGGGGCGCGCGCCCTATCGCAACGTTGTGACACACGGGTTTACCCTGGACGAGAAGGGCATGAAAATGTCCAAGTCTCTGGGCAATACCATCGTGCCGGAAACGGTGATCAAACAATACGGCGCCGACATTCTGCGCCTGTGGGTGGCTCAGACGGATTACACCAACGACCAACGGATCGGGCCGGAAATCCTGAAAGGCACCGCCGATAGCTATCGCCGTCTGCGCAACACCATGCGGTTCATGCTGGGCAACCTGAACGGGTTCTCGGACGGTGAACGCGTGGATGCGGCGGAGATGCCCGAACTGGAGCGCTGGGTGCTGCATCGTCTGGCCGAACTGGATCAGCAGGTGCGCGAAGGTTATGGCGCGTTTGATTTCCAGGGCGTGTTCAGCGCTGTGTTCAACTTTGCCACGGTGGATTTGTCGTCCTTCTATTTTGATATCCGCAAGGACGCGCTGTATTGCGATGGGGCCGACAGCCTGACGCGCCGATCGGCACGCACCGTGCTGGATATCCTGTTCCACCGCCTGACCACCTGGCTTGCGCCGGTTCTGGTCTTTACGATGGAAGACGTCTGGTTGGAACGCTTTCCGGGCGAAGGCAGCTCGGTCCATCTGGTTGATTTCCCCGTGACGCCTGCCGATTGGCTGGACGATCCGCTGGCGGCGAAATGGGCTGGGATCCGGTCGGTGCGCCGCGTGGTCACAGCAGCGTTGGAAATCCAGCGGCGTGACAAGGTGATTGGTGCCTCGCTGGAGGCCGCACCGGTTGTGCATGTGCGCGACGGGGATGTTCTGTCGGCGTTGAAATCGGTTGATTTCGCGGATGTGTCCATCACCTCGCAGATCGTTTTGACGGGCGACCCCCTGCCTGCCGAGGCGTTCCGCCTGCCGGAAACCGAAGGCGTGGGTGTGGTGTTCGAAAAGGCGTCGGGCGAGAAATGCCAGCGCTGTTGGAAAATCCTGCCAGACGTGGGCAGCCATGCCCATGCGGGTACCTGCGAACGGTGCGACGACGCGCTAAGCTGATCCGCATTTGTGCAAGAAACAGAGCGCCCCGGCCTTTGTACCGGGGCGCTTTGCGTTTAGGCTGGGCACATGGGACTTGCAGTTGTTGAAACGCCCGTCGGGCGATTGGGTGTGCACGAGGACGGTGGCGCGATCACGCGGCTGACCTGGGGTGCCGTCGCCGAAGGGCCTGAAACTCCGCTGTTGGCCGAGGCCTTGCGCCAGCTACAGGCCTATTTCGATGGAACCCTGGCGCGTTTCGATCTGCCCCTGCGGGTCGTGGGGTCAGACTTTCAACGCGCGGTTTGTGATGCCATGTCGGCAATCCCGCTTGGCGACACGCGGACCTATGGTGACATCGCCACGGCAACAGGAAACAGCGCGCAGGCGGTGGGAAACGCTTGTGGCGCCAACCCGATCCCGATCATCATACCCTGTCACCGCGTCTTGGGTGCAGGTGGGCGTATGGTCGGGTTTTCTGGTGCAGGCGGAGTTGAAACAAAGGTCTGGTTGCTGCGCCACGAAGGCGCGGCAGGTCTGTTGATCTAGGCGGGTTTTGCAGGGACAATCTGCTGGGCGATTCCAGCCAAAAGCAGATAGGCCGAAGTCGCGACCAGCCCCCACAAGGCCCAGCTTTCTGGATGGAAATTGACCCAGGCGGCCCAGCCGGCAAACCCGGTCCAGGCCAGAGCGATGGGCAATGAGACATTGCGCCAGCGTTCGGTGCGCACCGGGTGGATGAATTTCAACGGGGTGAACATGGCGACGGCCAGCGACACTACAATGGCGAGCATCAGCCAGAAATTCGGCTCTGTGGCGAACAAGACGATGATCACCATATTCCAGCAGCCGGGAAATCCGGCAAAGGAACAATCCTTTGTTTTCATGCGGGTGTCGGCAAAATACACAACGCTGGCATAGGTGATGACGATGATCGCCACCCAGCCGGTCCAGCCCGGCAGAAGGCCGGATTTGAACAACGCATAGGCGGGGATGAACACGTAGGTCAGATAGTCGATGATCAGGTCCATCAACACGCCGTCGATCTGGGCCGCGTTGGTTTTTACGTCATAACGGCGCGCCAATGGGCCATCGACGCCATCGACCGCGAAGGCCACCACCAGCCACAAAAACATCAGGCCCCATTTTT
>DFBF01000110.1:6458-8380 GCA_002367285.1 Rhodobacteraceae bacterium UBA3087
TTCATGCCCGCTTTGTGCCGCAAAAGACCCATAGGGGAAAGAGGAAACCCGGCCCCGGATCAGGTCGCGTCGGATTGGTCCGGGTTGCTCAGGCTGAAGGTGCCCAACAACAGGGCCAGGAAAAATACGGCCGCTATTGGTAATCCGCCCTGGATGGCACCCCACCAGCCGATGTCAGCAAAGCCGGGCATGGTGGACACACCCGCGTTCGAAACGGCGGCGATCAGATGCAAGGCGATACCCACCCCAAGGGGGGCCACTGCGGCAATCGCGGCGCCACCTGTGCGATGCCGTGCGCGGCTGACCACCCAGCGGTCGATGAAAGCACACGGTGCCAGGCAAGTGATCAGCGTCAAAATCGTCGCAAGGGACAAGATCAGCATTTGAAGGGTGACGATGGCCTCTTGTGGAAATCCTGCCAAAGGAACGGTCCAGACCACCAGGTTGCGGATCAGCAGTCCAAAGCCCATCAGGATGACGTTGTAAGTGACAATGACAGCCAACCCGGCCCCAAGTCTGACCAGCAATGTGTTGACCGGGCTGGCACCGCCCGAGGGGCGTGGAGAAATGCGTTCCCAGAGGTAGGCCTCAATCGCTGAGAAAACCGTCAAACCAATGAGGCCCAGCAGGACGACAATGCGCGCGATCCACGTCCAGACAGCGGACAGCGCGTTGGGGTCAGGCAGGAACACCTGGCTTGCTGCCAAGGGCGGGACCAACATCAGGTTCAGGTTCAAACGGCCAAAGGTAACGCGGGATGCCCCAGATCAAGGATTGGGACAGGGTCCCTCAGTTGGTCCTTCAAGTCAAATTCTTTGGTGGGTCAGCCTACCACAGGCGTGACGCGCGGGGCGTGTCATTCGTCGGCAAGGCGGCCCAGGAGCGTGGCGACTGACGCGTTGTTCTGGGTGGACCCGATCTGGTCCAGCATGGCGTTGAACATAGAGTGAGCGCTGCTGCTCAGGGCATCAACTGATTCTGATGCCGAGTTCAGTCCTGATGGAAGGGTGTCGGCGGAAACAGTGGTGCGCGAATAAGATGTCACAGGGGTTTCAGGTGTGGGTGATGCCGGATTTTTGGCCTGGTCCGGGGTTTCCGCGACAGGCGCAGGGGGGGCGGTCACAGCGTCATCCAACGGGGATTGGCCAGAGAGGCCTTTCATGGCCTGTTCAAACGGCGAGATCGACGCAGTAGGGAACAGTGGATCCGGCCGGGCACGGGTGGACTGTTCAAAAATCTGCCCGAACGGCGACGTTGGATTTTCGAGCGAGGGGGTCGAGCGTGCGGTTGCGCGGTGGACCGCGTGGCCGGTCGCACCGGAGAGAAGGCCGTTCATTGCTTCGATCATCAGGGCGCCTTTCTGGTCTGCAAAACTGATCCGCGCCAGTCTTGCAGAACTTCCTGAACAAACCCTTAGCGTTTGGCAGCGCGGGGGTGGGCGTTGTCGTAAATCTCCATCAGGCGGGCGGTGTCGACAGCGGTATAGGCCTGTGTGGTGGACAGCGACGCATGGCCCAGCAATTCCTGAATGGCGCGCAAATCGCCACCAGCGTTCAACAGGTGGGTGGCAAAGCTGTGGCGCATGGCGTGGGGGGTTGCCGTGGCAGGCAGGCCCAGTTGCAGGCGGGCTTGTTCCACGGTTTTCTGAACCTGGCGTGGGTTCAGCGTGCCGCCGCGTACGCCTTTGAACAGGGCGGCTTTGGGAGTTTGCGAATGTGGGCATTGACGCAGATAGGCGGCCACGGCGTCCCGCGCGGCGGGCAGAACTGGCACCAGCCGTTCCTTGCCGCCCTTGCCTTTGATGCGCAAGACATCCGGCAGGGGGGCATCGGCTCCGGTCAGGCCCAGGGCCTCGGAAATCCGCAAACCGCACCCATAGAGCAGGGTCACGACGGCCGTGTCGCGCGCGCCGACCCAGTCGT
>DFBF01000041.1 GCA_002367285.1 Rhodobacteraceae bacterium UBA3087
AACGCCCTTTGGTCACCGCCGAATATGTGCATGGCAAAACCGGGCTGGACGGGCCGACATTGCCGGACCCGACTATGGGCCTGCAAACACAACACGCGGTTGATTTCATTATCGAAACTCTGCGTGCCGCGCCACCGGATACCGTCACGCTGTGCCCGCTGGGCCCGCTGACAAACATCGCCACGGCTTTTCAAAAAGCCCCCGACATCATCGACCGCGTGCAGGAAGTCGTCCTGATGGGTGGTGGGTGTTTCGAAGGTGGCAATGTCACGCCCAGCGCAGAATTTAACATCTATGTCGACCCGCAAGCCGCTGATATTGTGTTCAAATGCGGACGCCCCATAGTTGTCATGCCACTGGACGTCACCCACAAGGCCCTGGTCACCAAACCGCGCAATGACGCGTTTCGCGCCATCGGCACCAAAGTCGGCACCGCGGTCGCCGAGATGACCGATTTCTTCGAACGCTTTGATCGCGAGAAATACGGCAGCGACGGCGCGCCCCTGCACGACCCCTGCGTCACCGCATACCTGATCGCACCCGAGCTGTTCACAGGCCGCCACGTGAATGTGCAGATCGAAACCCAGTCCGAACTGACCATGGGCATGACCATCACCGACTGGTGGGGCGTGACAGACCACGCACCCAACGCGCTGTTCATCGGCGACCTGGACGCGGACGGCTTTTTCGCCCTGCTGACGGAAAGGCTGGCCCGGCTATGAGCGTGCTTCGCCTTGCCTCAACCGACGATCTGGACCGGCTGGTGTCGCTGTGCGAGCGGTTCCATGCGGGCGAAGGGATCGAACAGGATGATGCCACACGCCGCGCCGCGCTCTATCCGCTGCTCGAGGGCTCGCCCCATGGCGCGATCTGGCTGATCGGGCCACGCAGCGCGCCGGTCGGTTATATCGCCGTCAGCTTTGGCTGGTCGATCGAAATGGGCGGGCTGGATGCCATGGTCGATGAATTCTTTGTGCGCGACAAGGTGCGTGGACGCGGCATGGGCGGCGAAGCCCTGTCAGCCCTGGCACGCGCGCTGTCGGAACAGGGCGTGACAGCCCTGCACCTTGAGGTCGCCACCGACAACGCCCCCGCCAAGCGGCTGTATGGCCGTTTGGGCTTTGCGGCGCGCGAGCAATACCACCTGATGACCCGTTTGCTATAGAGTGATCGCATGAAGTTCGACAATTCCTATGCCCGCCTGCCTGAGCGGTTTTATACCCGTCAGACGCCCACGCCTGTGGCCAAGCCACAGCTGATTGCGGTGAATACCGCGCTGGCGGCTGAGCTGGGCATTGATCCCGGCGACCTGAGCGCCGCAGTCCTGTCGGGCAATACTGTCCCAGAGGGGGCAGAGCCGCTGGCACAGGCCTATGCCGGCCACCAGTTCGGCGGCTGGGTGCCGCAGTTGGGCGACGGTCGCGCGGTCCTGTTGGGCGAGGTCATCGGCGCAAACGGGCGGCGTGACATTCAGCTGAAGGGCGCCGGGCGCACGCCCTATTCGCGCAATGGCGACGGGCGCGCCTGGCTGGGCCCGGTGTTGCGCGAATATGTGGTGTCCGAAGCAATGCATGCCCTAGGCGTGCCCACCACGCGCGCGTTGGGGGCTGTCACCACCGGCGAAAAGGTCCAACGCGAACGCGCCTATCCCGGCGCGATCCTGACCCGTGTCGCCGCCAGCCATATCCGCGTCGGCACCTTTCAATACTTCGCGGCGCGAGAAGATACCGAGGCCCTGCAAGCGCTGACAGATCACGTGATTGCCCGCCATTACCCCAATGCCGAAGACCCCGGCGAGCTGTTGCAAGCCGTCGTGCTGGCCCAGGCCAATCTGGTGGCAAAATGGCTGAGCATTGGTTTTATCCACGGCGTGATGAACACCGACAATATGGCCGTGTCCGGCGAAACCATTGAC
Organism: Rhodobacteraceae bacterium UBA3087; assembly: GCA_002367285.1. Taxonomy (GTDB): domain Bacteria; phylum Pseudomonadota; class Alphaproteobacteria; order Rhodobacterales; family Rhodobacteraceae; genus Aliiroseovarius_A. Next base: position 1,916 of record DFBF01000041.1, read on the forward strand.
TACGGCCCCTGTGCCTTCATGGATGCCTATCACCCGCAGACGGTATTCAGCTCGATCGACCAAAAGGGGCGCTATGCCTCGCAGAACCAGCCCGATATCGCGGTGTGGAACCTGGCCCAACTGGCAACCTGTCTGTTGCCGCTGATGGGGGATCGCCGACACGCAGTCGATGCCGCCACCGACATCGTGCACAGCTTTCCCGCCCTGTTTGCCGCCGAATGGTCGCGGCTGTTTCGCGCCAAGATCGGGTTAGAGACCGCACAGCCGGGCGATGACGCGCTGATCACCGGGCTGTTGCAGCGCATGGCGACCAGCGGGGCGGATTTTACCAATACCTTCCGGGCCTTGGCCGATGGCGACGCCAGCGCGCATGTGACCGATGATGGTGCCTGGGACAGCTGGGCCCCGACCTGGCAGGCCCGTTTGAAACACGAACGCGACCCGCGCACCGTGATGCGCGCCGCCAACCCCGCCTTCATTGCGCGCAATCACCGGATTGAACAGATGATCGAGGCCGCGGTTGAGGGCGATTTCGCCCCGTTCCACCGGTTGAACACCGTGCTGGCCCACCCGTTCGAAGATCAGCCCGAGGCCGCAGACCTGCAAGCCGTGCCAGAAAACCATGAACGGGTGCTGCAAACCTTCTGCGGCACCTAGCCCGCCTATTCCGGCGGCCGCGCCTTGGAAAACATACCGCGATTGCGCCGAACAAATTCGGCGATCATGCCGGGCAGCCCCCAGCGGTCGCGCCCTTTCAGATAGGCAAACCCGGCCAGCGCGCCAACGGCTGCGCCGATGGTGTCGACGATCAGGTCCCCCATCGTATCAATCAGCCCGCTTTTCTGCATGTTGAGGTCAAAGAACCAGTCCATGGCAAACTCAAATACCTCCCACAATGTGCCGATGGCCAGCGCGAAGGAAAAAGCGATGATGGAAATCGCCCAGGCGGGGGCGGCGTATTTGTCACCCTCAAACAAGGTCAGGGCAAAAATCACGCCCATCAGCCCGAACCCCATGGCCGATGCGCCATGCATGACGATATCCCACCAGGTAAAGCGTTCGTAAAAATCGAATGCCTCGCCCAGAAACAGGGTGCCGAACAAAAACAACACGATGCCGGCGTAAAACCCGACGGGAATGCGGATGTGCAACCGGTCCGCCAGAAACGCAGGTGCGGTCGAGGCCGCAAGCGTGCCCAGCGCGATGAACATCATCGAATAGTTATGCTCATAGGCCGCAAACCCGGCTGTCGCCAACAGGAACAACCAGACCGCATAAACCACATAGCTTTGGCCATGAACCATCATGTTTCCTATGTAGTCCGCTCTCGTCCCCCCTTCAATCATTGTTGCAGAATGCTTAGGTTCAGGGGATGAAGCTGTTGACATACAATATGCGCAAGGCCGTCGGGCTGGACCGAAGGCGCGACGCGCATCGGATCATGGATGTGATCAACCACGCCGGTGCAGATGTCGTGGTGTTGCAAGAGGCCGACCGCCGCCTTGGTCCGCGCCCCGCCGCGCTGTCACATCGCCTGATCGAAGACGAAAGCGACTATGTGCCTGTCGCATTGGCGGGCAATGACGTGTCGCTGGGCAGCCATGGCAATGCCATTTTGGTGCGTAAGGGGCTGGCCATCGCCGCCGCGACCCGCATCGCCCTGCCGGGGTTAGAGCCGCGTGGCGCCGTGTCGGTGGAAATTGCGGGCAAACTGCGCGTGGTCGGTGTGCATCTGGGCCTGATGCGACGTCATCGCCAACGGCAATTGGCCGCCCTGTCCGAAACGCTGGACGGCCACCCGATGCCCACCGCCATCCTGGGGGATTTCAACGAATGGTCCGCAGCCCTGGGGTTCGAGGCGCTGCATGACGACTATACCCTGCACGCGCCGGGTCGCAGTTTTCACGCCGCCCGCCCCGTCGCCGCGCTGGACCGCGTGGCCCTGTCGCACGGGCTCGAACTGCGCGACGCCGGGGTCGAGGAGACGAAACAGTCGAAAATCGCGTCCGACCACCTGCCCGTCTGGGCCGAAGTGGAGCTTAGCGGCGGTTGATCAACACGATCCCGACCGCGACCAGCACCAGTGAGGCGATCATCGGCCAGCTCACATGTTCGCCCAGCCAGGCCCAGCCCATCGCAACGCCAAAGATCGGCGACAGAAAGGCGAAACTGGCGACCGAGGACGCCTTGTAGCGCTTCAACAGCCAGAACCACGCCATGAAGGCCCCCGTCGCAACGAACACCGTCTGATAGGCCAAACCCAGCCAGTGAACCGGCTGCAAGTCCCGAATGAACGGGCCAAAGAACACGGCGGCGATCAGCATGACGGGGGCGGACACGACGACCTGCCACATCATCTGCATTTCCGGCCCCAGCTCGCGCAGCCGCGTGACGCGGGCGGACAGAGACACGCCCATCCAGCCAAGTGCCGCGGCCAAGGCGGCCAGATCCCCCAACAGGGACGCATCGCCGCCCGCGCCAGAGCGATCCAGAATGGCCCAGGTCACGCCGCCAAAGGCCAGGGCAAGGCCGGCGGATTTCAAAGGTGTCAGCCGTTCTCCGGGCAAAACGAAATGCGCCACCAACGCCATCCACACCGGCATGGAATAGAAAATCACGCTGACTCGTGTGACCGTAGTCAGGTCCAGCGCCACAAACAGGCAGATGAATTCGGCCGCGAAAATCAGCCCGGCCAGAATGCCTGGCCCCACTGTGCCACGGGCGAAATCCAACCGCACACCGCGCGCCCACATCCACGCGCCGATGACGAACACCGCACCGACACTGCGCAGGGACGCAGCGAACACCGGCTGCAAGCCCTGATTGGTCAACTTGATCACCACCTGGTTCACCGCCAGAATCAGGAAAATCGTGACCAAAGCCCCCGCCCCAAAGCGGTCCATATGTGATTTCGCATCCATCGCGCGACAGGACCTGTGCGCACGCGGCAAGTCAAGCCATTCCCAGCCGCGCGAACCCATGGTATTCAACCCAAAATCAAATTCACGAGGCCGCAATGACTTTCCTGCAAATCGCATCCCTTCTGATCGTTCTGGCGGGCGCTTTTGGCGCCATCAACTATCTGTTCCTGAAACTGCCCAGCGCCATTGGCATTCTGGTGGTCTCCCTGTTGGCCTCATTGGCCGTGATGGGCGTTGATGTGGTGGCACCCGGCCTTGGCATTGCCGATCAGGTGCGCAGTGTCGTGACCTCAATCGACTTCTCCGACACCCTTTTGGAGGGCATGTTGGGCCTGCTGCTGTTTGCCGGCGCGCTGCATGTGAAAGTGTCCGATTTGCGACAGCAATGGCGCGTTGTGCTGTTGATGGCGACCATGGGCGTGGCCCTGTCGACGGTGATTGTCGGGGTCGGGTTCAGCTGGATCACCGGCATGCCTTTGATGATCGCGCTGGTGTTCGGGTCGCTGATTTCCCCCACGGATCCGGTCGCGGTTCTGGGCGTGCTGCGCGAGGCAAACCTGCAAAAATCACTGGAAACCAAGATCGCCGGTGAAAGCCTGTTCAACGATGGCGTCGGATACGTCGTGTTTCTGGTGCTGGTCGGCATTGCCTTTCCGACCGGCCATGATGCCCATGGCGGCGGCATGATGGATGCGGCGAAACTGTTTGTGCAAGAGGCCGGCGGCGGCGCCCTGTTGGGCATCGTGCTGGGCTGGCTGACCTTCCGCGTCATGCGCCTGATTGATGATTATTCGCTTGAGGTGCTGATCACGCTGGGCCTGGCGTTCGGCGGCTATGAGCTGGCCGTTGCGTTGCATATATCGGCCCCGATCATGGCGGTCTGCGCCGGGTTGTTCATCGGTGACGTGGGCGCAAAACATGGGATGAGCGAACAGACCCGCGAATATGTCGATGCGTTCTGGAAACTGATCGACGAAATCCTGAACGCAGTGCTGTTCCTGATGATCGGCTTCGAAGTCTTTGCCGTGGCCTTTACCGGCGACGCCGTCATGGCGGGTGTCATGGCCATCGCGTTGGCACTGGTCGCCCGTCTGGCTGCCGTGGCCGTGCCGGTTCTGATCCTGAAGCCGTTTCGCACGTTTTCCAACGGCATTATCCCGATCATGACCTGGGGCGGGCTGAAGGGCGGCATTTCCGTCGCGCTGGCGCTGTCCCTGCCCGACAGTGAATGGAAACCGCTGATCCTGACCGCGACCTATATCATCGTGATCTTTTCAATCATCGTGCAGGGGCTGACGGTGGCAAAACTGGCCAACAAGGTCGGGCGTGAACCGGATCTGGTATGATCCGCGCCACCCGATATGTAAAAATCAACACCCCCGGTTCCGTCCAGCATTATCCTGCGCTAGAAAGCAGAACAGACGCGCGAGGACGACCATGACAAAAACCATTTTGCAGGAATGCGACGCCAAGGGCCTACGCATGACCGAACAGCGCAAGGTTATCGCTTCTGTGCTGCAAGACGCCCACGACCATCCCGATGTCGAAGAACTATACACCCGCGTCAATGCGGTGGATAGTGGGATCTCGATCGCCACGGTCTATCGCACCGTGAAACTGTTCGAAGAGGCGGGCATTCTGGTCAAAAACGAATTCGGCGACGGGCGCGCGCGCTATGAACCCGCCGATCGCGAACACCACGACCACCTGATCGACCTGACCACCGGCGAGGTGATCGAATTCGTTGACCCCGAGATTGAGGCGCTTCAGGTTCGAATCGCGGAAAAGCTGGGCTATGACCTGCGCGACCACCGGCTGGAGCTGTACGGCGTCAAGAAAAGCTGAGCCAACGCGCGCGGCGTTCAGATGCCCCCATGCGCGACAGAGATCAGCCCAACAGGTCAGGGCGCAGCACCATGACAGCGCCCAGCACCAGCAAAACCACCCCGCCCACCAGATGCGAGGCACGCGAATAGCGCCCGGTCATAACGGCCGCCCGCAGCGTCACCATGGCAATCACGAACAGCGCCGTGTCATCCAGCAGGAACACCGCCAGGTACAGCATCAAATAGCCATAATAGCTGGCCGAGGGCAGATCATGCATTGCCAGCGTCTGGGTATAGATCGCAGGCAGACCAGCCGAACAGGCCAGCTCGACCAGATTAACGGCAATCGCCAAGGCGCCAACGCCCAGTGCGGCCACCAACAGGTTCGGCATTTCCACCATGGCCCGAAACGCGTCTGAAATGCGCTTCTTGCGCCCGCCCGGCGTTATTTTGCACAGGCCCTCGGGGTTGGTCCAGTATTCCCGCAGGTACCAGATGCCAGCCCCCAGCGCCAAGGCACCAATGCCAAACCGGATCCAGCCGACCGCTCCGATCCACAGCACCACGTTCAGCCACGCCGCCATCACCGCGAAATACATCACGCCTGTTGCCAACAGGAACACCGCACCCAAGGTCCACATGCGGCGCGTGTCGCGCACGCCCAACAACAGACCGATCAGCAACGCCAACACCCACATGGCGCAGGGGTTGAACCCGTCCACCGCCGCCAGTACGACCGTCAACAGCGGCAAGGACAGCGCGGCGGGATCAACTTCTGTCCCCCATGGCAGGGAAAACACCCCCCCTGAGGGCACCGCAACAGGGGCTATCGGCGCAACCGCCTGCCCGGCGCGCAAATCGGCGACAGGATCGACACAAGGTACGTCGCGGCATCGCGCGATCATTGCCTGCCAGTCGCCCGTGCTGCGCCCCCCCGGGGCAAACCCCAAGCTGTAGCTGCCGCCGACGACCGCCAACGGCACGGCCGCGCGCTCCATCGCGAAATGATCGACCACCGCTTCAAACAGCGCATCATTCTGCGCAGCCGCCCCCAGCTCAATCAGATCCACAACCAGATCGGGGTCCTGCATCTCGGAGAGCGCGGCCTTGGCGGCTGTGCAATGCGGGCAGCCCTGTTGCCAAAACAGATGCAAAGTGACCTCCTGTGCACGCGCAGGCAGAGCAAAAACCATCAGGGCCAAAAGCATAAACAGAGCGCGCATTGTCGCCTCCTTCAACATGGCCAGTCTGCGCCCCGCCGCCGGGACGCACCATGACCCGCATCAAGGCGCGCCGACCTGTCGCAGGTTCTGGTCACGCTGGGCGGCGCAGGCGCTGGTCAAGCCGGGCGGAGCAGGCGCTGGTCATTGCCCAACAAACCCGCCATGGTCGCACGACACGCCCAACCCCGGAGCCCCCATGGACAATCTACGCGGCATTGGCCTGATGGTCACCGCCATGGCCTTCTTTGCCCTCGGGGACATGACGATCAAATGGGCCACCCAGGTCATGCCGGTGGCACAGGTTCTGGCCCTGCTGGGACTGGGCGGCGGGCTGGTCTTTGCCACCATGAGCCGCATCAAAGGACACCGGGTGATCAGCCGCGATTTCCTGCGCGCGCCCATCCTGTTGCGCAATGGCGCCGAGGTGGTTGGCACCGTCTGCATGTTCCTTGCCCTGTCCAGGGTCGACCTGTCCATGGTCGCCGCGATCTTGCAGGCCACACCGTTGGCCGTCACCTTTGGGGCGGCGCTGTTTCTGGGCGAACATGTCGGTTGGCGCCGCTGGAGCGCGACCTTCGTGGGCTTTATCGGCGTCCTGATCATCATGCGCCCCGGCCTGTCCGGCTTTGACCCCGACACGATCTGGGCGAGGTATCAGCCGTCATGCCGTTTCGCTACTCGCGCCTGGTGTTTTCGCTGGCCCTTGGCGTGCTGATCTTTGTTGAAATCCCCGATGGCTGGACCCTTTTGGGCGCCGCCATTGTCATTGGCACCGGCATTTATACCTTCATTCGCGAACGTCAGGCGCAACGTGTGCGCTAACATCCGGTCACACGCGCCATGGCCCCTTTCCACGCCCAAACCCCTTGGGTATAGCCTTGTGCAAAGATTTTTCTTTCGCCACGGGGCCTGATCCCTTATCAGGGGCCGCGACGAAGTTTAGCGCTAACAGCGACTGAAAGGCCGACGCCATGAGCACCATTATCGACATCTTCGCCCGTGAAATCCTGGACAGCCGGGGCAACCCGACCGTCGAGGTCGACGTGATCCTGGAAGACGGAACCATGGGGCGCGCTGCCGTGCCCTCGGGCGCGTCCACCGGCGCGCATGAAGCCGTGGAAAAACGCGACGGCGACAAAGACCGGTACATGGGCAAAGGCGTGCTGGAAGCCGTCGCCGCCGTGAACGGTGAAATCGGCGAAAACCTGGTGGGATTTGACGCCACAGAACAAGAAGCCATCGACGCGGCAATGTGTGAGCTGGACGGCACCCCGAACAAGGCCCGCCTGGGCGCCAACGCCATTCTGGGCGTATCGCTGGCCGTGGCCAAAGCGGCGGCCGATTATTCCTCGCTGCCGCTGTATCGTTACGTTGGCGGCGCCTCCGCCCGCATCCTGCCGGTGCCGATGATGAACATCATCAACGGCGGCGAACATGCCGACAACCCGATCGACATTCAGGAATTCATGATCATGCCCGTGGCGGCCGCGAACATCCGCGAAGCCGTGCGCATGGGATCGGAAGTGTTCCACACGCTGAAGAAAGAACTGTCCGCCGCAGGCCTGTCCACCGGCATCGGTGACGAAGGCGGTTTTGCCCCCAATATCGGTTCGACCCGCGAAGCGTTGGATTTCATCCTGACCTCGATTGAAAAAGCGGGCTACACGCCGGGTAAAGACATCTATCTGGCCTTGGACTGCGCCGCGACGGAATACTACAAAGACGGCAAATACGTGCTGTCGGGCGAAGGCAAATCGCTGTCCTCGGACGAAAACGTCGCCTATCTGGCAGCCCTTGTTGCGGACTACCCAATCATCTCAATCGAAGACGGCATGTCCGAAGACGACTGGGACGGCTGGGCCGCCCTGACCGCCGCTTTGGGTGACAAGATCCAGCTGGTCGGCGACGACCTGTTCGTCACAAACCCGGATCGTCTGGCCGATGGCATCGCCAAGAAATCCGCCAACTCGATGCTGGTGAAAGTGAACCAGATCGGCACGCTGTCCGAAACGCTGAAAGCCGTCGACATGGCCCACCGCGCGGGTTTCACCAACGTGATGAGCCACCGGTCCGGCGAAACCGAAGACGCAACGATCGCCGATCTGGCGGTTGCGACGAACTGCGGTCAGATCAAAACCGGCTCGCTGGCGCGTTCGGACCGGCTGGCGAAATACAACCAACTGATCCGCATCGAAGAACAGTTGGGCGAAACGGCAGAATACGCCGGGCGTTCGATTTTGAAGTAAGTTGGCATTGACGAGTGACAAAAAGCTCCGCCAGAATGGCGGGGCTTTTTTCGTTTCAGGTTTGTCAATTTAGGAAAGCTCTTTGCCGAAACTCTACTATTACACATCACCCGATCATCTGATTGAAAACCTAACAAACAAACGGCTAAAGATCTCTCGCTACAACGATGTGAATGACCCGTTCGAACTGGCACCGTTTGACATTTCAAACAAGGAGCTTCGAGCTGCCCATCATGAAGAAATGGGAAAGCTGAATGCACGTTTAGGCCTAATCTGTCTCAGCAAGACCTGGCAGTCTCCACCAATGTGGGCACACTACGCTAAAAACCACACGGGGGCCTGTCTGGAACTGGAGGTCACATACGACCACCTATTCGAAATCAAATACCGCGAAACAAAAAGCTTTCCAGGACTTACCTTGGAGGATTTCGTGACGCATATTAATGCGAAAAATATCAAGGAAGTTCTCGGGACCAAAGCAAAAGAATGGGCCTATGAACAAGAACGTAGACTCCACGTTCATTTGGACCACGAACGCGTCATTCATGAATGCAAAGACGGTAAGGATTTTCATTTCCTTCCTTTTCATGTGATCCCCCAAAAAACATTCCGGCTGCTGCGAGTATATGTTGGGAACAATTGCAGACTGGGTATCAACAGAATAAAACAGGCCACAAAGTCATACCGATACTCAGTGGATGTAGTGCAAACGCGGCCCGCGTTTTCCAAATTCAAAGTAGTGCGTCAAAAGGACAAGTCGTTGTGGCATTTGCTCCCTCGTCCAGGCAAGGATTGACCACTCTCCATCCCAAAGCTGACCACCTGCTGACACCGGACCTGAGCCAAGGCCAACCCCAGCTGATCGTGCCAAAAGACCACTGGCAAGCGGCCCGCAGCACAGATGACTACATCCTGGTCAGTTGCACCGTCTCACCGGGATTTCAGTTTGACGGATTCACACTGGCACCGGACGGGTTCGACATTCCGTAACCACGCCCCGCGCACCAGAAACATGTGTACGCGGCACGCGTACTCCGCTGGATCACGTTACCGGTCCAGCAGAACCGCCGACAGCGGTGCCAGGGCGACCGATTTGGCCCGGTTGCCCAAAGTCCATTCAATCAGCGCCTGCACAGTTTCCAGTCGCGCGTGGCCCAGCATGATCACACCCTTTTCCTGGCGCGCCTTGAAGGCGGCGTTGTCCATGAAACGGCGGATCACAGCCGCGCTCTGACCGTCATTGTCCAGATCGCGAAACACCAGCCCCGCCGGCACGCCTGCCTTCACGGCGCTTTTGTGGCCTGTGTTCAACCCCTGAGGCACGCTGACCAGCCCCAGCCCCTGTTCGGCCAGCACCACGGCCACCTGACGCGCCGATGGCCCGGCGGCCTGGAAATCGGCGGCCATCATCACCGCCACGGCCGTGGACAAATGCGGCGCCTGCGCTTGCAGGGTCACTTCGACATCGGCCGGCGTGGCACCTTCGGGCAAGGGCACGGCGACGATGACCTCGGCCCCGGCAGCACGATAAAAGGTGATCGCCTCGGCCGCATCCGCCGCACCGGCATCCACGACAAAACTGACCGCAAAGGGCAGGTTTTTGAGGTCTCCCAGGGCGTTACGCGCAGTCGGCACATCCAGAAGCGCGACGGCCATCAATGGGCGCCCCTCGGGGTTTTCAAACTCGGCCGCATTGCGTTCGATCGCCAGCAATGATGGTGCAATTTCGGCGGCGGCCAGTTGAGCAGCCTCGCCCCCCTGTTCGCCTTCGCCACCGCCGATTGTCGGCAAACGGTTGGTGGTCACGTTCGGGGCCAAGTCCCCGATTTGCGTCACTGGCGCGCTTTTGATCGGTGCGGGCGGCGCATCAGTCTGCTCATCACCTTGCGGTGGCGTTTCAGCCTGCGGCCCGATTATCGGGTCTGCTGGCACAGCCGCCGGGGCGTCGCTGACCTCGGGCGCAGTTTCGGCGGGCACAGGTGGCGTGGCCGGGCCAGGCACGACTGCGGCCAGAACATCATCCGAGGGGGCCGGGCGTTCTACCCCTTCGCCATCCGTTGGGGCCGGATGCGGCAGGGCATCTTCCATTGGCTCAACCATCGGGGTTGCGGTGGCAGCGGTCCTGTCTGGCGCGGTTTCGCTGGCGGGGGCCTGGGCCACCGGAGCGGGGGGCGTTGTCGGCGCGGGCGGGGTCGCGGGGGCGGCCACGGGGGCGCTTTCCCCTTCGTCGGGCACTGGCAGGGTCCGGGGCAGATCCTCGTCGGCCACGATCACAGTTGTGGATGGCGCGGGGGGGACCTCGGCG
>DFBF01000222.1:0-9675 GCA_002367285.1 Rhodobacteraceae bacterium UBA3087
TCACGTTTGGACACATGGTCGACCAAATATTGGCCCATGCCAGGATAAACAAAGACCACTTCAACCACCACGACGCCAACAACCAGATAGGCCAGGTTCAACATCACGACGTTGACGATCGGCGCAATCGCGTTTGGAAACGCGTGGCGGGCAATGACCTGAAAGGCCGACAGACCCTTCAGCTCGGCCGTTTCGATATAGGCTGATTGCATCACGTTCAGGATCGCCGCACGCGTCATGCGCATCATATGCGCCAGAACCACCATGGTCAGGGTCAGCGCGGGCAACAGAACGGCCATCAACCGGTCGCCAAAGCTCATCCCGTCATAAACGGTGGCTACGGACGGGAACCACCCCAGGTTCACCGCAAAGATCAGGATCAGCAAATAGCCGATGAAGAATTCAGGAAGCGAAATCGAGGCCAGCGTGACCGCCGAAATCAGCTTGTCGGGCCAGCGTTCGCGATAGCGCACCGCAAGCAGGCCCAGAAGGATCGCCAGCGGGATCGCAATCACCGCCGCAACCGCCGCCAGGAAAAACGTATTGCCCAACCGCGAGCCAATCGCGCTGGAAATATCCGCCCCAGAGGTGAGTGCCGTGCCGAGATCACCGGTCAATGCGCCGCCCAACCAGGCGAAATATCGGCTGACTGCGGGCTCGTTCAGCCCCATGTCACGACGCAGGTTTGCCAGTGCTTCGGGGGTGGCTGACTGTCCAAGAATGGATTGGGCCACGTCGCCAGGCAAAAGCTGGGTTCCGGCGAAAATCAGGACCGAAACGGCGAAGAGAAGCAGGAGGCCCAGCGCAAGACGCTGGGCCACCAATCTGAGTGCAAGGCCCATATCAGCCGACAAGCCACATTTTGGCCGGGGCGTAGTTGTTCATCAGGTCGAACCCTTTGGTGTCGGCCCAACCGGCAACCTTGTCACTGGTTGCATCGACAAAGTCGTTGAACATCGGGCAAATCAGACCACCGTCTTGGTTCAGGATCATGTTCATGTCGCTGTACATCGCCTGACGCTTGGTATCGTCCAACTCACCACGGGCCGCGATCAGCAGCTGGTCGAACTGTTCATTGAAGAACCGCGTGTCGTTCCAGTCAGCGGTCGACAGATACGCGGTCGAGAACATGGCGTCCTGGGTTGCGCGACCGGACCAGTACGAGGTGCAGAACGGCTTGTTGTTCCAGACTTCCGACCAATAGCCATCGTTCGGCTCGCGTTTGATTTCCAGATCAATGCCGGCGCCTTTGGCCGACTGCTGAAACAGGGCGGCCGCATCCGGCGCGCCCGGGAACGAGTTGTCCGAAGTGCGCAGCAGGATTGATCCCTCGTGGCCCGATGCCTTGAGGTGATGCGCCGCTTTCTCGGGATCATATTCACGCTGCTCCATTTCCGCATAGAACGGATAGGACGCGTTGATCGGCGTGTCATTGCCAACCGAGCCATAGCCGAACAGGATCTTGTCGACCATCTCCTGACGGTTGATGCCGTATTTCAAGGCCAGACGCAGGTCCTTGTTGTCAAACGGCGCGGTGTTGGCGTGCATGATGAACACATAATGGCCGGGACCGGCAGTCGACCGCACGTCGATCCCCTTGGCACGGGCCACCAGGCTTGCGACCTTCGGCGGAACGCGGTTGGCCATATGCACCTGACCCGACTGGAGCGCGGACATACGCGCGGTGTCATCGTTGATCGCCAGCAATTCGATGCTGTCGGCGTGACCCATCGTGTCCAGCCAGGCATGCGGGTTGCGTTCGAACACGGTGCGCACGCCAGCCTCGTGATCTTTGATCACATAGGGGCCGGTGCCAATCGCGGCGGTCGGGTTATCCTTGCCACCATTGGGCTGGATCATCAGGTGATAGTCGGACAACAGATAGGGCAGGTCGGCGTTCGGCGCTTCCAGCTCCAGGATAAAGCTACCGTTTTCGGCGCGCATGCTGGTGATGCCGCGCAGCAGGCCCAGGGCGCCCGACTTCGATTCATCACCGGCATGGCGTTCCATGGTTGCCAGCACGTCATCGGCGCTCAGCGGCTGACCGTTTGAGAAGCTGATGCCCGAGCGGATCTTGAAGGTCCAGGTCTTGGCGTCCGGCGAGGCCGTGACTTCTTCGGCCAGGATATTGTCCAGACCACCGGTTTCACCCAGTTCAACCAGCGGCTGGCCCCACATGCGGGTAATCGTGATCATTGTGGTGTTGGTGGACAGCGCGGGATCAAGGCTGTCGGTGGCAGAGCCACCAGATACGGCAACCTTGAGAATGCCACCTTTCATCGGACCAGCGGCGTGCGCGGCAGAGGACAGCAGCGTGCCAGCAGCAGCCGCAGATACACCCAATGCGGACGCCCGGCCCAGGAAATCGCGACGGTTCAGTTTACGCTGAATCACGCGGGACGAGAGATAGTCGAGTTCTTTTTTCATGGTGAGCTCCCTGAAAGGCGGCCATTCGCGGCCCTTGTTGTTTTTTGGATAAACGAAGCCTTGCGCATATCCAAACGTGTAGCAAGTATTGTGTCGGTTTCAGATGACCCAAAAGCGACACTTTTACAAGCAATTACGAACCACAGAGTCAGTCACATCGCGGGCATAGACAAGGTCCTCCCCCGCGTAAGCCTCAATCCTGGCGGTCAGGTGAAAATGGGTGGCATCGGACCACATCTGCGCCACAGCCTCGGTGCGCACGGACCAGTCGCCACGCGAAAGCGTCTGTGTCCAATGGGTTTTTCCCCGGGCAGACAGGGGGTCGTCGGGGTGAATTGACCAGGTCTCGCGGGCCACTTCGCCGGTGGTCAATCCGTGATCCAGGTCTTCGACCTCGCCGAAATCATCTTCGATCCGTAAGGTCATCACTCCCGTCGTGTGGTCGGTTTCCGTCACGCGTTTGTTGCTGCCGTCCCGCAGGGTCCGGGTGCGCCAAGGCTCGGCGGCGGCGGGTGGTTCAAACCCACATTCATCCTCGGTGGCCGTGGCCCGAATGGGCAGATCCAAATAGCCACCGGTCAACGTCAGCTGGGCACCATCCGGTGCGGGCCAGATCAATGGCCAATAGGCGTTGCTGATCGACACCCGCAGCTTGTGGCCAGCTGGCAGGCGATAGGCGATGTGATCAAGGTGCAGGGTCACGCCCACCTCTTCGCCAACTGGCAGGGGGCGCGGATCGGCTGCACCGTCACGATGGGACAGGTTCAGCACGCCATAGGTGATCCGGGTCGATGCCCCATCAGGGTGCACATGGCACAGGCGCACCGCAATCTGGCCTTGCGGCTTGTCGGACGTCAGCCGCACACGCACACGCGCAGCACCGACGATATCCACGTCACGCTCCATTGGAGCGCTGTCAAAACACACCGACAGGGCATCATCGCGCCGCTGGTCGCCGGGCATTTCCGGCCCCAGCCAGATCGCGCAATATTCACCACCGGCATAGCCCGTGGTGGCAAGCGAGCTGACCACCTCGGACAGCTCGGCACCACCATTGCCCAGACTGCGCCCGGTGCCGAACGGCAACCGTGCGACGGGCACATCATCAGGGTCCTTAGACAGCGCAATCCAGCTCCCCTCGCGGTGATCATACCAGGTGGCCGGGCGCACACCGTCCATCAGATAGTACCGCAGATCGGGGTCGTCCTCGACGCCCGTGTCGATGCCCTTCAGCCAACGATCCCACCAGCGCAACGCCTCTTGCAGAAAGCCGATACGCGGTTCGGGCACTGCGAAATGCGGATATTTGTGCACCCAGGGGCCAATGATGCCCTTGGCGGGCGCGGACAGGTTTTGCACCAACGCAGGTACAGCGTTCTTGTACGCATCCCCCCAGCCGCCCACGGCCAGAACCGCCGCTTTGATCTGGGAATAATCCTCGCACACAGACCCGTGTTGCCAGTATGCGTCGCGCGCCTGATGGCGCAGCCAGACCGACGGTAAAAAGGGCTCCGCCTCCAGCCGCTCCAGCCACATGTCACGCCAGGCATCGCCAACCAGCGCCGGGTCGGGCGGACGCGAGGAATAGGACCACATGGTCGAGCCCCAGCCAAGGTTTTCGTTCAGCAAACAGCCGCCCTTATAATGGATGTCGTCGGCAAACCGGTCGACCGTAGAGCACAGCGTAATGATCGCCTTCAGAGGCGCTGGCTGCAACGCCGCAACCTGCAAGCCGTTAAAGCCGCCCCAACTGATCCCCATCATGCCGACATTTCCGTCGCACCAGGGCTGCGCCGCCAGCCAGTTTATGACCTCGATCGCGTCGGCCTGTTCCTGTGGCGCATATTCGTCCAGCATCACGCCCTGACTGTCGCCATTCCCGCGCATATCGACCCGCACACAGGCATAGCCGCGCGCGGCGAAATAGGGATGGGTCAGCGCATCTCGCGCTGTGGTGCCGTCGCGTTTGCGATAGGGCAGGTATTCCAAAATGGCCGGCACCGGATCGTTGCCCGCGTCATCGGGCCTCCAGATACGGGCGGACAGGCGGGTGCCATCGGACAGGGTGATACCTTCGTCGGGCAGGTCGGTGATGCTGCGCAATGTCATGGCCCCATGGGGCATGCGAAAGGGGCGCCGCGTCAAGTACGCAGCGCCCCTTTGAGGTCGTTTATCACCGATTTAGAAGTTCAGCGAAATATCACGGTGATAGGAAGCACAGGACGCCATCTTGAGCGCCTGTTCGCGGGTGAGCCGATCCTGAACCCGGATACCCAGCGTGCCGCGAATGCCATCCAGATAGGTCTGGATGCCCGGCACAAGCGTGGCCGCGTCGGCCCGCCATACCAGCTGTTCCTCATAGGCCGCGACGGCATTGTCAAACTCCGCCAGTGCCTTTTCGCGATCCGGGGTACGGGATTTCAGCGCCTTGCGAGCCTTGCCCAGCGCCTTTTTCACGTCATCCGCGCCTTCGACAGCCCCGAACAGTTTGGCCAGATCGTTCACCAGACCCTCGGCGTCGGCCTCAGGTGTGGTTTCGATGGTGGACCGCATGTCGCGCAGCTGGGCTTCCAACGCCGTGAAGGCATCGTTCGCCTGAAGCACCGCCAGAACCTCGGCAGGGGCTTCATAGGCGACATCAGCCGCCTTGCGATAGGTTGCACGCGACTTGTTCTCGGCCCCGGTCAGCAGGGCAAAGGTGTGGTGAACCTCCTCCCACGTGGCCGGGATCTGCGCCTCAAGATGTTCGATCTCGGCTTGCATGATGGCAACCTTGGCTTCGATCGCGGCACGTTCTTCGGCCTGTGCCGCATCCCGCATCCGGCCCGCATGGGTCGACATTTCCTTCACCTCGCCGGCGATGACGCGGATCTGCTTTTCGATCCCACGCACCACGGTCAATTGCGGCCGATAGACATCGGCAGCCGCTTCAACCTCGGCAGCGGAGTCGAACGCAGCGCTCAGTTGCGCCAGCGCCTTGTCGGCACTGTCCAGACCATCGGTAAAGTCACCCGCCAGACCCTTGGGCAGAGCCGACAGATCCAGACCACGCGCCGCAGCCACAGCATCGACTGTCGCCGTGCTTTGGGTCAGTTTCTGACCGACATAATCCTCAAGACACAGCTGCAACTTGGGATTGCGCGGCGGCGGGCTGCTTTCGGACAGGAAGCTGACCCGGTTGGGCAGATAGTTCACCATCGGCGGATACAGACCAATAATGGCCAGCGCAGCAAGTTGCAGCGAAATGAAGGCGATGACGCCCTTATACATCTGCACCGTCTTGACCACGGCCGGAGCCACCCCGCGCAGATAGAACAGCGCGAAGCCGAACGGCGGCGTCAGGAAACTGGTCTGAATGTTCAGACCAATCATGACACCCAGCCACACGGCGGTGATGTTTGCCTGCGGATCAGCCAAAAGGATCGGCGCAACGATCGGCACAACAACCACGGCGATTTCGATGAAGTCCAGGAAGAAGCCCAGAATAAAGATCACCAGCATGACGATGACGAACTGCATCCAGAACCCGCCCGGCAAACCGATCAGGAAATCACGCACCAGTTCTTCGCCACCAAAGGCGCGGAACGCGGCGGTCAGCATGGCAGCACCCAACAGGATGATGAACACCAGAGCGGTCGTCTTGGCCGTTTCCAGCATCACACCCTGAAGCGTGTTTTCCAGCTTGAACACCCGCCAGCCGGACCAGGTCAGCGCCGTCAGGAACATCACCGTCGCGATGGCGCCAAGCGCGACGCCCATCCGATCCGCACCCGTCGACATCGCCTTTACGTTCATGTCGAAATTCGACAGGGCAAACCCGACCAGAACCAGGGATGCGATGGCCAGCAACGCCGGCGCATATAGCCACTTTGAGGCCTTCGGAAGGCGATAGCTTGCCATAATGATCGCACCAGCGGCACCAATGGCGCCCGCCTGGTTCACAGTTGCCACACCCGCGATGATCGATCCCAGAACCATGAAGATCAGCGCCAGCGGCGGCACCAGAGTGATCAGGATGTTTTTCACGAAAGTGCGGTCATACTTGCCTTCGTAAGGCACAGCCGGGGCCAGTTTGGGCCGCAGAATGGCGAAGACCAGAATATAGAGCATATAGAGCCCCACCAGCACCATGCCGGGAATGAAAGCACCCAGGAACATTTCACCAGCCGAGGTCGAAGCCACATCAAAGGTCGAGGACATCGACAGTTCACCCGTAGCTTCCTTGTACAATGCCTTGCGCAGGTTCGAGGCCTGGTCAGTGGCGCTGGCCAACTGGTCCGCCAGGATGATCAACACGATCGAAGGCGGAATGATCTGACCCAAAGTGCCTGACGCGGCAATCGTGCCCGTCGCCAGGGACTGCGAATAGTTGTTGCGCAACATCGCGGGCAACGAAATCAGGCCCATCGCGACAACGGTGGCCCCGACGATCCCCGTCGTTGCCGCCAGAAGCGCGCCGACGAACACGACCGAAATGCCCAAACCGCCCGGCACCGGCCCGAACAGCTGTGCCATGGCGACCAGAAGGTCTTCGGCGATCTTCGAGCGTTGCAGCATGATGCCCATGAAGATGAACAGCGGGATGGCGATCAGCGTGTCTCGCTCAACCTCCCAGAAAACCCCCCTAAGGTTGGTCACCCCGGCTGACAGCCACTGTTGCGGCCCGCCAGAGTGAAAGAAGGCATCGGTCGATCCGGCAAAGATATAGCCACAGCCTGCGGCGATCCCGATGGTGATAATAGCAGCCCCGGGCAAAGCGAAAGCGACCGGAAAACCGGAGCCCAGCGCCATGGCCATGATCAGAATGAGAAGGGCGAGGAAATAGAGTTCCATGTGGTGTGTTCCCTAACTCAGTGGGTCGCAGGAGCGACATTGCGGTGACCGGGTTCATCCCGTTTATCTGCCACCGCATCAAAGAAATAGCTGACGAATTGGATCAGCATGGTGATTGCGAACAGGCCCAGGAAGGCCGCCATCTGGTATTTTATGAACATGCCGACACCGCCCGTCTGGGTGATCTCAAAATTCGCAACGGGGCTGTTGATGATCGACCGGGGGCCATTAAGGCCGACCCCCATGATCACCCAGCAGGTGGTCATACCCAGCACAATCGCGCCAAAGGCATTGATGAACCCGCGTGTTGTTATCCCAAACCCCGCGTACAGAACGTCAACGCGCACGTGACCTTCTTCAAACAGCGTATAGGCCGAGGCGAACAGGAACAGCGCAGCATACCAATACCGCACCAGGTCCCCCATCAACGCCTGCTCATAACTGAACACGAAGCGCGAGATCACGATCAGCAGCTCGGCGACCACAACCATCAACGCCAGCCAGGTGAACCCCAGCGTCCGGGTGAAGGCGGCAATGACAAAGCCCGCGACAACCAGCGGCATGTGCACATAGGGCCCGACCCAGCGGGCTTTGCCGAACAACCGCGCAGTGTCTTCACCCAGCATCGCGACAAAGACGCCTTCGACCCGCATGAAGGCGATCGAGGCATCAACGATACCGACCAGAAGCACGGACCAGAACAGGGCGCGGATCAGATAGACGTTGAACTTGTGGATGTTGCGGGCATCCCAGCGCAATGCGGTGGTTGGCGTGCGCAGCACATACAGAACGGCAACGGCGAAGGCGGCGACATAGATCGCGACTTCAAGCCAGGTGCCGCCGGTGGCCTCTCCGCTCAGAATCGAGCCGACCGGCGGAATGTCGAAACCGACCGTCAGAACATTGTTGATCTGGAAAGCGAACAGCACCGCCAACATACCCCAGCCAAACAGGCGGGCAAGGATGGCGGGATCGCCGTTACGCGAAATTTCGATGGATTGGCTGGCCATTTGGTCCCCTCAACTGGCAGCGCGGAACGGGTCTTTCTCCCGTTCGCTTGAAAAAGAGCGGGACCGAAGCCCCGCTCTGATGTCTTGACGAAACGGTCCGGCTTAACCGCCGATACCCAGAACGCGGTTGCGTTCCGTCACGAACTTGCCTTCGAACTGCGCCATGGCGCTGCCGATTTCACGCAGCGAGGCCTGGAAGGCGTCATCGACTTCGGCAGCCAGCGCCGAATGGTCGCGGGTTTCCTGGAACACTTCTTCGGCGGCTTCGCCAAAGGCGTCCCAAACGTCTTCGCCAAACTCGCGCACTTCAACACCCTGTTCGTCGATCAGCTTGGCCAGGTACTGACCGTTCAGCGCCGTCGACTCTTCGTACATGTTGGCGGTTTCTTCGGCCGTGGCGGCCTCAATCACGACCTTTTCCCAATCCGACAGGCTTTCCCACCAGGCTTGGTTCATGCCCAGCGCCAGGTTGGCGTTCGGCTCGTGCATACCGGCGGTATAGTAGTACTTGGCCGCCTCATAGAACTTCATGAAGTAGTCATTGTACGGACCAACCCATTCGGTCGCGTCAATGGCGCCCGACACCAGGTTTTCATAGATCTGGCCACCCGGCAGCGACACGGTCGACACGCCCAGCTTAGACATCACGTTGCCGCCCAGACCCGGGATGCGCATCTTCAGACCCTTCAGGTCCTCGGGGCCGTTGATTTCCTTGTTGAACCAGCCACCCGCCTGGGTGCCGGTGGCGCCGCAGACCAGAGATTTCAGACCGTATTCGCCAGCGACCTTGTCCCACAGGGCCTGACCACCACTGAATTTGATCCAGGCGTTCCATTCAACAACGGTCATGCCGAACGGCACGGCGGTGAAATAGGCGAACGCCGGGTGCTTGCCGACCCAGTAGTAGTCAGCAGCGATATAGGCTTGCGAGTTACCCGAGGCGACTTCGTCAAACGAGTCAAATGCGCCGACGCGTTCGCCAGCCGCAAAGTATTCAACATTCAGTGCACCGTCCGACAGCTCACCGATACGCGCGGCCAGACGCTGGGCCGAAGTCCCCAGACCCGGGAAATCCCGCCCCCAGGTTGACACGATAGTCATTGTCTTGCCGCCTTGAGCCAGCGCCGGTGCGGCCAGCGCGGTCGCGCCAGCACCAAGGGCTGCGCCCTTCAGGAATTTACGACGTTCCATCAAAATTATTCTCCTCCGAGTTTTCGACAGTCTTTTTCTCAGTGGTCGCCAGGCCGGAAAGCCCGGGCCACGCTGCCAACCTAATTACTACGGATGTCTGGGGAGATTTCAAATGTAATTTTTCAGAACTGGTAACATTTACTTACCAATTGCGCATTTCCCCTCGACAATCGGTAACGAATACACGGTTGTCGGGGTGTGAGGAGCGTAGAAC
>DFBF01000222.1:9716-14282 GCA_002367285.1 Rhodobacteraceae bacterium UBA3087
CCCAGAAGATCGTCCTCGGTCACCTCATCCACATTCACCGTGCCCACCAACTGTCCATTCTTCATGACCGAGGCACGGTCGCACATTTCCTTGACCTGATGAATATCGTGGTCGATCAGAAAAATACCGATTCCCTGCTTTTTCAACTCTTCGATCAGCTCGGACACCATGCGGGTTTCTTCAACTCCCAACGCAGCGGTCGGCTCATCCATGATCAGGATCCTGGCGTCGAAGTAGACCGCCCGCGCAATCGCAACCGATTGTCGCTGCCCGCCCGACAGGGCCGACACGGGGGCTGAGAACCGCTCAAAATTGGGGTTCAGCCGCTTCATGATCTTGCGGGTTTCCGCCTCCATCGTCGCATCATCGACAAAACCGAGCCGCGTGGTCAGTTCACGCCCCAGAAACAGGTTTGACGCCGCATCCAGATTGTCCGCCAACGCAAGCGTCTGATAGATCGTTTCGATGTTATAGCGGCGCGCATCGCGTGGATTGTCGATCTGCGCCACCTCTCCGTTGATCAGGATTTCACCGCCATCACGATGATAGGCACCCGACAACATCTTCATCAGGCAGGATTTACCAGCCCCGTTGTGGCCAAGCACTCCCACGACCTCGCCGGGATACAGATTGACAGTCACGTGATCGACCGCCGTGATCCCACCAAAGGACAGCTGCATGTCACGCATTTCAACAAGAGGTGTGGTCATGAGGTGGCCCCCGTCCGTTTGCGATACATGATGTCTATCAACACGGCCAATATCAGGACCGAGCCGACAACGATATTCTGGAACGGCGCATCAACGCCCACCATAGCCATGCCCGATTGCAGGCTCTGCATGATCAACGCACCCAGAATGGCGCCATGGATCGTGCCCAAGCCCCCGGCCAACGCGGTGCCACCGATCACGGCAGCAGCAATCACGCGCAGTTCATCCAGCGTGCCGATGTCATTCGAGTGGTTGGTCAGACGGGCTGACGCGACCACCGCCGACAAGGCACAGAGAAACCCCATCATCGCAAACACCTTCACGGTCAGCATCCGCGTGTTGATGCCCGACAATTCGGCCGCATCCGGGTTGCCACCAGTGGCAAAAATATAGCGCCCCAATCGGGTGCGATTGGCGACCATCGTCATGGCAACGGCCACACCGATCAACAGAAAGACCGAAATCGGCAGGCCATAGGCGGCAGTGAACCCTTCGGGCATCTCTTCGCCTTTGGCGGCAAACATGCGTTCCAGGCGACGGACCGGGATCTGATAGCTGTTCAGCGTCCAAATAAAGCCCAGAATTGCAGCGGCAATGATGCCCCCCATGGTGAATTCGGCCCAAACCGGTTTGACCGGGAAATCATGGCTGATCTTGTTGTGCCGTGACGACCACAGCGCATACAGTGCGGCGGCCACCGCCAGCAGGCCGACAACCCACGACAAGGTGGTGCCCAGCGTGCCATTGATCCCGCCGAATTTCATGAACGTATTGTCCAGCGGGCCAATCGTTTTACCGCTGGTCAGATACCAGGCCACATTGCGCCAAATGAGCAGCCCGCCCAGCGTTACAATGAACGCCGGAATGGTCAGGTATCCGATAAGCCAGCCATTGAACGCGCCAATCACCGTGCCTGCAAGCAGCCCGACCAACATGCTGATCCAGGGCGTCAGACTGTGATCCAGGCCGAGGCCCAACCATTGCGGCAGCACCAGCGTCTGGGTCATCGCCATGATGGCCGAACAGGTGGCCAGCAGGGCCCCGACGCTCAGGTCAATGTGGCGCGTGACAATCACAAACACCATGCCCGTCGCCATGATGGCCACCGATACGGTCTGGATTGTCAGGTTGAAAATATTGCGAGGGGTAAGGAAGCGTCCGTCCGTCAGCAGGTCGAAACCAATGCAAAGAAGGATGAATGCCCCGATCATGCCCAACAGCCGCGTGTCCAGCTCGAGGATCTGAAAGATGTTGCGACGGGGTTGAGCGGTGATCGGCACCTGGATCGTGTCGGTCATACCGTATTCCTGAGTCAGTCGGGTTGGATAAAAATTCTGGTCGCCCCGTGGTGTCACAGGGCGACCAGATTGCTCAGTTAGTTACAGGGGGCCGGGCCGCCGGAAACGCCTTGGCACAGGGCCTCTTGCGTGATCCAGCCAGCATCAACCACAACCGACAAGTTGTCGGCGCTCACCGGAAGCGGCGCCAGGAACTTGGCCGTCATCTCGGTGCCAGCGGGGCTGGTCCAGGATGCTGAGCCATCGATGTCACCCATCATGGTGCCACCGGCCATTGCCACGGCGATTTCACCGGCAGCACGGCCCAGTTCGCGGGCGTCTTTCCAGACACTGACGGTCTGGTGCCCCTTGGCAACACGGTTCAGCGCGGCGTGGTCACCGTCCTGGCCGGACACCGGAATGCCCTCCATGCCCTGTGCCGTCAGCGCGGCGACAACACCGCCTGCGGTGCCGTCATTGGACGCCACAACGGCGTCGACGCCATTGTCAGCGGCGGTCAGGATCTGCTCCATGTTGCGCTGCGCGTTGGCGGGCAGCCAGCCATCGGTATAGGCCTCGGCGACGATGGTGATGTCACCCGCGTCGATCGCGGCCTGGATGATTTCCTGCTGACCACCCCGCAGGAAATCTGCGTTGGGATCAGTGGGCGACCCTTTGATCATGACATAGCGGCCCGTGGGCTGGGCTGCGAAAATGGCACGCGCCTGCATCCGACCGACTTCGACATTGTCAAAGGTCAGATAGAACGCGCGCGGGTCTTCGATCAGGCGGTCATAACCGACAACCGGAATGCCTTCGTCCGCAGCCGCCTGAACCGCCGGGCCGATTGCCTGCGTATCCTGCGCCAGAATGATCAGAGCATCGACGCCCTGCGCGATCAGGCTTTCCACATCCGACAGCTGTTTCGCCGACGACGATTGCGCATCAGCCGACACATAGGTCGCACCAGCCGCTTCCAGGGCCGCCTTGATCGCCGCCTCGTCCGTTTTCCAGCGTTCTTCCTGGAAGTTCGACCAGCTTACGCCAACCGTCACCCCATCAGCCAATGCCGTGGTCGCCATTGCGGCACCAAAAAGCGCAGCCGTAAAACCGGTAATCTTTTTCATAATGTCCTCCCAAACATGTCTGTGCGCCAACGGTTCCAACCCGGATTCGCAAGCGACATAACAATTGGTAGCACCATTTATTTTTGCGTCCAAATAAATATCGCGCCGGGTGGCATTTTCGTGCTACGTCGGTGAAACCTTGCGCCTTTGGCGGTCAAACCGATATGCGAACAGGACACGAGGGGGGACGACGTGGCACCAAAGGACAGATCCGCAAACGGAGCAGATCAACGCGAGGCAGGGCGGACACAGGTCCTGGCCGTGATTCGCAAGGCGGGACAGATCGCCCGCATCGACATTGCACAGGAAACCGGCGTCAGCCCGGCGACGGTCACGGCGCTGACCTCTGAACTGTTGGCCGCCGGTTTGATCGAAGAGGTCGCCCCGGACATCGAAAAACCAGCGGGACGGGGTCGCCCCCGGGTTGCCCTGCGCCTGCGCGGCGCGGCGCATCTTATCGCCGGCCTCAAAGTCTCACACAGTACCCTGTCTGTGACTCTGGTCGATTTCGAAGGCATTACGCAGCACGAACACACGGCGGCCATGCCGGGCCACAAGATCACGGCACAGGCCCTGATCGACATCATCCACAGAACCTTGAGCGACGTCCTGCGCCACCTTGGCAAAGACCTGAGTGGTCTGTCCGGCATCGGTCTGGGTATGGCCGGCGTGATCGACGCGCCAAAGGGGTTTGTGCACTGGTCGCCCTCTCTGACCGACCGGAACATACAACTGCGAGAAATGCTGGAACAGTCTCTATCCCTGCCCATTTTCATCGACAACGACGCCAATCTGGTCGCCAAGGCCGAACAGCTGTTTGGCGAAGGCCGCGGGGTCAAGGACTTCATCGTTGT
Source organism: Rhodobacteraceae bacterium UBA3087 (assembly GCA_002367285.1). GTDB lineage: Bacteria > Pseudomonadota > Alphaproteobacteria > Rhodobacterales > Rhodobacteraceae > Aliiroseovarius_A. Next base: position 13,685 of record DFBF01000222.1, read on the forward strand.
CACGATTGAACATGGCGTCGGCATGGGCATTGTCATCGACGGTCAGATCTATCGCGGCACGCGGGGTTGTGGTGCGGAATTCGGCCACACCAAGGTTCACCTGGACGGCGCCCTGTGCCGCTGCGGCCAACGGGGCTGCCTTGAGGCCTATGTTGCCGACTATGCCCTGCTGCGCGAGGCTCAGCTGTCCGAACCTGTCGGGAACCTGTCGCCTGAGGATCAACTGACCCAGCTTTTCCTGGCGGCCAAGGCGGGTGACAGCACCGCCCAAAGCATTTTCAACCGTGCGGGCCGGATGTTCGCGATGGGGCTGGCTAATATCGTCAATATTTTTGATCCCAAGCTGATCATCCTGTCGGGCGAACGCATGCAGTTCGACTATCTCTATGCCGACGAAGTCATTGCTGCCATGATGGCCCTCGTGGTTCAGGTCGACGCCCCCCCGCCTGAGGTGCGCATCCACAGATGGGGTGACCTGATGTGGGCCCGCGGGGCTGCCGCCTATGGGATCGAAGGGGTGACCGATCTGGCCGTACGGATGATGGCGGATGCGTAAGCTTGCCCTGCTCGCCCTGTTGCCCGGAATTGCGATGGCCGA
>DFBF01000222.1:14328-20835 GCA_002367285.1 Rhodobacteraceae bacterium UBA3087
GGCGTCGCCGCCTTTGACTGTGACGCAGACGGATTCACCGACCTGTTTGCGGCCGGAGGAACCGATCCGGCCGCCCTGTTTCGCAACCAGGGCCAAGACACGGTCACATTTGAAAAATCCACCCCGGATGCCCTTGCCCTGACCGGGGTCACCGGCGCTTATCCTGTGGATATTGACGGCGATGGCTGGCTGGATCTGGCGATCCTGCGGGTCGGACCCAATGCTTTGATGCAAGGCGGGCCGGATTGCAGCTTTGTCCCGTTCGATTTGGGGTTTCACAGCCCGGACCGCTGGACCACCGCCTTTTCGGCCACCTGGGAGGGCGACGGTCTGCCCAGCCTTGTCTTCGGCAACTATGTGGATCGCAGCAATCCCAATGGCCCATTCGAGGCCTGCGATGTGAACGCGCTCTATCGGCCGCTCAGCGGTCGCTATGTGGAAACCACCCTGTCCCCCGGCTTTTGCGCCCTGTCCACCCTGTTCTCAGACTGGGGCCGACAGGGGCGCGTAGACCTGCGTTTCAGCAACGATAGACACTATTATGTGCGCGATGGGGTCGAGCAGATGTGGGCGATGGACTCCACTCCACGCTTGTATACCCAGGCGGACGGCTGGCAGCAGCACAGCCTCTGGGGCATGGGTATTGCCAGCCGCGACATCACCGGCGATGGCCTGCCAGAGATCTATCTGTCCTCAATGGGCGATCAGCGCTTGCAGATGTTGGTGCCCGGCACAAGCGGCCCACATTACGCAGACGTTCCGTTTGATTGGGGTACCACCGCGCATCGTCCGCATTTGGGCGATGATGGCCGCCCATCCACCGGGTGGCATATCGCTTTTGGCGACGTTCAGAACGATGGCTTGGACGATGTCTTCATCGCCAAGGGCAATGTGGAACAGATGCCCTCGAATGCACTGGAGGATCCGAACTCCCTTTTGATTGCCGGTCCGGACGGCTTTGAAGAAGGCTCTATTGCAGCCGGAATCGCCTCAATGTCGCGATCGCGTGGGGTCGCTTTGACGGATCTGAACAACGACGGGCGTGTGGATCTGGTTGTCACCAACCGGCGCGCGCCGATGGAAATCTATCAGAACGTCACGACTGACACCGGGCATTGGCTGGAAATCAAACTACAACAGGCCGGGCCAAACCGCCACGCAATCGGTGCCTGGATCGAACTGCGCATCGCAGACCGTGTGCAAAGCCGCGAACTGACCATCGGCGGTGGCCATGCCGGTGGCACTCTGGCCTGGGAACACTTTGGGTTGGGAGAGGCCGAGACCGCGCAGCTGCGCATTATCTGGCCGGATGGCGCGACCTCGCAGTGGCGCCCCCTGACGGCAGATCAACACGTGACACTGACCCGGGACGGGGTCGATTTCGTCACTGATCCACCGCAAAACCGCTAGGAACCGTCTGTGGGACACCCATCCGACCCTGCTGGCTGATCGGGTCGGTCAGGGCGTGAAGAAACGCAACCACGGCGGCGGTGTCCGCATCGGACAGCATGACCGGAGACAGCTCGTTCGCCCCGGCAATGGCCATCAGATCCGCCGCGCTTGCCATGACTGCCATGTCCCATTCCGTGGCCTCGGCAAAGGTTGGCAAGACCGCCTGGGTCGGATCATAAGACATCAGCGACGCAACTGGGTCGAGATGATGGCGCACCACGGCCTGAAGCGTCGCAAAGGCGCCGGTATGCCCATACGGCCCGGTCAGAGCCACATTTCGCAGCGATGGCGTGCGAAACCGATACGCATCCTCAGCCTGTCCCGTGACACGCATGCGGCCAGTGTCGCGGTTGTGCGTTTCAAACCGTTCGGCCTTGCCGGGCCCGATCTGTGGCATGGCAATGGCGTGAAACCCGTGGTCCGTCTGAAACGGACCGGAATGACAGGCGCTGCAACCTGCCTTGCCATAAAACAGCTGCATCCCAGCCTGAGCCTGAGGTGAAATCGACCCTGTTCCGGCCAAAACCTGATCAAACGGGCTGTCCGTCGCCCGCCATTCAACCGCAATGAATTCGGCCATCGCGTTGGCGATATCTGTAAACTGAATTGGGCTGTCATCAATAACAGCATCAAATCGGGCACGGTATTCGGGAATGGCGGCGACCTTCTTGGCGATCAGGTCCCAGGCGCCACCCTCGTGGGCCAACATACCCAACCGCACAGCGCGGCTGATCTCATTCTCACTGTAATGCCCGGCCATTTCATCCGCCGAAAGCACGGGAAACATGGTCTGAGCGGACAGCACACCTGAAAATCCGGCGACCATATCCTGCCCCAAAGGCGTGCGGATGCCGCCGGGCTTGCTGTCGTCCGCCTCAAGTCGGCCATCGTGAAACAGGCTGGTGAACTCTAACGCGCCGAGATTGAACAAGGCAGGTGCGTTGCGGGGAATTCGCTTTTCCGGCAGGTTGTCAGAGACGACAATCCGGTCTGTTCCCAGCCCGGATCCCCCATCCCCCAGCCCCAGGCTGAGCCCATCAGATGTCCCCAGCCGGGGATGATGACAGGTCGCACATGAGACACTATTGCTGCCCGAAAGCACCGGATCATAGAACAGAAGGCGGCCCAGTTCGACCCCCTCAATCGTCGTTGGCATGAAATCCACGTCCGTCACAGGAGCAGGCAGGTCACCCGCAATGGCGGGCACCCCCAGGCAACACAGGATCAGGGCACGCAGTTTCATTCAGACAAACCGATTGATCAAGTTTTCTAGATACTCTTGTTTACCGGATTTCGGTTCAGGATTCACCGCGGCTTTTTCGACATGGTCCGCAAGGTCCTCCAGACTGTATTCGCCCGCCAGCATCTTCTGTGCATCATCCCGGTTCCAGCCGGAATAGCGGGCTTCAACATGAGCGTCATAGCTGCCATCGGCGATGATCGCCGCCGCCGCTTTCAGCCCGCGCGCACAGGTGTCCATGCCGCCGATATGGGCAATCAACAGATCTTCGGCATCCAGCGATTGGCGCCGCAGCTTGGCGTCGAAATTCGTGCCACCCGCCGTCAGACCGCCACCTTTCAGGATGTGATAGTAGGCCAGCGCGACCTCGGGCACATTGTTGGGGAATTGGTCGGTATCCCAGCCGGATTGGTAATCATTCCGGTTCATATCGATCGACCCGAAGATGCCCAGCGCCTGGGCTGTCGCGATCTCATGTTCAAACGAATGCCCCGCCAGGATCGCGTGGCCCTGTTCAATATTCACGGTCACTTCGTTTTCCAGCCCGTGACGTTTCAGGAACCCATAAACGGTCGCCACGTCGTAGTCATACTGATGCTTTGATGGCTCCTGCGGCTTGGGTTCCACCATGATCTGCCCCTTGAAACCGATCTTGTGTTTGTATTCGACCACCAAGTTCAGCATCCGCCCCATCTGGGCATCTTCACGGGCGAGATCGGTGTTCAACAGCGTCTCGTACCCTTCGCGGCCACCCCAGAGCACATAGTTTTCACCGCCCAGCCGATGGGTCGCATCCATGCAGGTCTTGATCGTTGCGCCAGCAAAGGCAAACACGTCCGGGTCGGGGTTGGTCGAGGCCCCCGCCATGAACCGTCGATGGGTGAACAGATTGGCCGTTCCCCACAGCAGTTTCACACCGGTTTCAGCCTGTTTTTGGGCGAAATAGTCAACAATTTCGTTCAGTGCGCGGGTGTTATCGGGAAAGGTCCCCATTTCGGGGCGCACGTCTGCATCGTGGAAGCAATAGTAGGGCACGCCAAGGGTCGTGAACATCTCGAATGCCACGTCCGCTTTCAACTTGGACAAGACCATGTCATCTGCCGGAAACCAGGGCCGGTCGAAAGTCTGGCCGCCGAAGGGATCGCCGCCGGGCCAGGCGAAACTGTGCCAATAGGCGGCGGCGAACCGCAAGTGGTCCTCCATCCGTTTGCCCATGAGCATTTCGTCCTTGTCATAGTGACGGAACGCCAGGGGGTTGGCGCTGTTGGGGCCCTCAAAAGGGATGGTATCGACAGGAAAATATCCGGTGCTCATGTGATTGCCTTTATCGCGGGATAGAGGGTGCGGAAACGTGCGTAAGCGCCGTCATAGGCGTCACGCAGATCCACACGCGGGGTTACAGTTTGGACCACGGCGGGCCGGGTCATGATGTCGGAGGGGGCTGCGCCTGTATCGCCAACCATGGCCAGGCGCGCCGCACCCAATGCTGCGCCAAAATCGCCCGCCTCAGGCAAATCCAGCGGCAGATCCAGAACGGTCGCAATCAATTCCAACCAATAGGGTGAGTTCGAGCCCCCCCCAATCGCCAGCACGCGGTTAAGCTGTGTGCCGGTGGCCTTCAGCGCTTCGAGATTGTCGCGCAGGGCGAACGCGACACCTTCCATCACGGCGCGGGTCAAGGCGGTGCGGTCACTGTCCACACCAAGCCCCAGAAAAGCGCCGCGAATGGCGGCGTCGTTGTGCGGCGTGCGTTCGCCTGACAGGTACGGCAGGAAGGAAACGGTGCCGGGCCCACCCAGCCTTTCAGGCAACAAACCGGCCAAATGCGCCGGATCAGAGCCTGTTTGGGTCGCCAGCCAGTTCAAACAATCCGTCGCCGCCAGGATAACGCCCATCTGATACCAGGTGTCAGGAATGGCATGACAGAACGTGTGTACGGCCGTCGCGGGACTGGGGGCGAAATCCGTTTTTGCCGCCAGCAACACCCCAGATGTGCCCAGGGACACAAAGCCGTCGCCCTCAGCAAAGCACCCGACGCCACAGGCCGACGCGGCATTGTCGCCACCTCCTCCGACCACGGTGACAGACGGCGAAACGCCCCATTCGGCGGCCAGGGTTGCGCGCAATGTGCCCGATGGCGCAGAGCCTTCGACAAGACGGGGCATCTGGTCACGGCGCATACCGCTTTGGGTCAACAAAGCATCCGACCAGTCCCGCGCGCCCACATCCATCCAGGACGTGCCCGCGCTGTCGGACATGTCCGATACGTGGTCACCGGTCAGCCACAGGCGCAGATAATCCTTGGGCAAAAGAACCTTTGTGATCTGGGCAAAAACCTTGGGTTCAGTGTCAGCGACCCAAGCAACTTTCGGGGCCGTGAAGCCGGGAAAGACGATATTGCCGGATACACGGCGGAAATCAGGCAGGGCGTCCAGATGCGCCGCCTGATCGGCTGCGCGGGTATCGTTCCACAACATGCAGGGGCGCAAGACCTGGTCGCGATCACCCACCAACGTCGCCCCATGCATCTGGCCTGACAGCCCGATGGCGCGCAAGCTGGCAATCTGGGCGGGATAGAGCCTTTTCAGCTCAGAAACCGTGACCTGGCAGGCACGGATCCAATCGGCCGGGTCCTGTTCGCTCCAGCCCGAATGGGGGTGCGATACCGGATAGGCATGGTCAGATGCACCGACAATCCCGCCATCCCCATCGACAAGCAGCGCCCGAAGCCCGGACGTACCCAAATCTAGACCCAGATACATATTTCCTCCCGCAGCGGCGTCATTATTTTATCCGCTAAAATATGTTGGCGCGAGTCGAGGAACCTGTCAACGCGAAAACCGCCGGTCCTTTGCAGGTCCGGCGGCTTAGTCGTGTGTGTCAGGGCTTATTTGATGCAGATACCGCCGATCTTCACGGTGCATCGGCCCGTGTGCCCGCCGGCACCATCCGCGGTGCCCGCCGGGCCATCAGGCTTGGGCCGCCCACCACCGCCCACACCGATCAGGATTTTGGGACAACCGATACCTTTGATCGGTGCCAGCCCGGTATTGCGACAGATGCACTGTGACGGCGACACCGCCCGCATCCCGCTGTAACGGCATTCGCATCCCTCTCCGCTGCGCACCGTTGAACGGCTGTCACATTGCGCAGCGGGTTCGGGCGCGGGTGTCGTCGGGCGAGAGGTCCGTTTCACACAGCCCTTGCCCGTCTCAAAGCTGTAGCCTTTGACACAACCACATGAGGTCGTGTTGCGCTGATACATACGCTCGTATTTACAGACGCAGGCAGCACCACGCGCCACGGTGGTTCCACGATCACATGCCAATGGCGGATTTGGCATGGGCGGCAGATCGACAGTCACGCAAGCCTCAGGGCTGGAGCCCAACAGCGGCACACCCAGACGGGCAAACAGCGCATCATCAATCTCTCCAGTCGCCTCAAGACCCAGTTGTTCCTGCAATTGACGCACACCGGCGCGGGTCTTGCGACCGGGGGCACCGTCAACGGGGCCACCGTCGATGCCCAACATCTGCATCGCCTGCTGTACCAGCAAGGCCCGTTGGAACGTGCTTTCGCCAATCCCGATAGAGGCACAGTTCTGGAACTGCCCCCCCTGATGCAGACCGGGGATGGTCAGGTTCAGCTGAACCGCGCTGCTGGTACCTGGCGCAAGCTGCGCGCTACCGTGCAGACAGCTGACGGACTTGCCATCACTGCGCAGACAGGTCCAGCCTTCGCCACCCGTGGCCTCGGCCGCTTTCGGGGACGACTGAGCAAATGTGTCCGTCAGCACAATTGGGCCGGAATAGACA